>NZ_JASJFG010000955.1:0-3011 GCF_030065375.1 Microcystis sp. M49636_WE2
GATAGATCGTAAATCATAATATCCCATTGCCCATTTTTTGCCGCTTCAAAAGCCACTTTAGAACCATCGGCACTGATGATCGGATTGCGTACTTCCGCGAGCAGATCGGGAGCAATTTCCCTTCTCTGTTGAGTTTGTCGATCGTACAGATAAATAGCCGTTTTTCCCTGACGACTAGCAGTAAAAACGATATAACGACCATCTTCACTAATGGAAGGACTAGAAGCGATCTGATCGAGAGAATTTAGTCCGGGTAAAGACAATAAACGGCGATCAATAGCATCAAAAAGATAGATAGCTTGGGAACCATTGCGATCGGAAGCAAAAACGAGATAGCGAGAGGCAAGATAGGGAGTTAATTCACTAGCAGCACTGTTTAAACTTCTCCCCCCTCGATCGAAAGGAAAAGACAATAAACTGGGATAACCAGCACATCCAGTTAACAAACTAATTACAGCAACAAGACTAATAAAAAAATGACGTTTCACGGTTTGGGACTTTCAACGGGACTGCCATCGGCAATATCTAACTCGATATTCGGACCGCGATCGAGAACCTCCACATCCCATTGTCCCCGACGAGCGGACTCAAAGACAAGATAACGACCATCGGGACTAAGACGGGGATTTCGCAACCAACCGCGATAATTTTGACTCAATAACTCAGAACGATCGGTAATGCGATCATATAAAGCGATGACGGGACGACCCTCAATAATCACCATATAAGCCAGATAACGCCCCGTTTGGCTTAAACTAGGGCTATCGGTAATTTCTTGACCCGTATATAATCCCCCCGGGGCCTGGTATTGTTTTGTCTGCAAATCATAAAGCAGTATCTGATTACTACCGCGACGATTAGACAGGAAAGCAAGCCAACGACCATCACCGCTCAGGGCAGGTTTTTCGTCATTATAGCGACTATTTAGGGTTCCTGTAGATAAACCGGGGTTATTGAGATTACAACCGCCTATAACCCCTAAAAACAAGCAGATAAACAGGAAAAAGGGAGCTTTGGTCATCGGACCTACTCCTTAATAATCAAACCTAGTCGGATTATCATTACTCGACTCCCGTTCACTATTATCCGGTCTCTTCCAATCTTCTTGATCGCCAGCATCCCTAGGATCGATCGGTTGATAATCGACGTATTCCCCTTTAAATGGCGGATCATCCTCAATTATTGGGCGAGGACGACGTTTTTGGCTAGTGCGGGGCGGTTTACTGCTCGTCTCTTCACTAGCGGGACGACGACGGGGACGGGGACTGGTTTCTTCCCAATCATCACCGCTACGGCGCTGATCATAAACATCTCGATCGCTAGTGGGGGAACTATTGCGGGGACGACGATTAGCCGTTTTGCGACTGCTAGGATCGGCCGGCCGACGGGTGCGGGTGCTGCGGGGTTCCTCGTCCTGATAACTAGAAGTGCGGGAAGAGCGGGGATCATCGTAACCGCGTAAACGGGGATTATCTTCGTAACCTTCCTCTGGTTCGTAGGTGTCGAGGGGTTCCAATTCGGCCCGATATTCCCGACTCACAGGACGTTCATCCACAAAAGACGTGCCTCGGCGGGCCTGTTCCGTGGTTAAACCCCGCAATTTTACCGTCTCGAAGGCAAAAAACACCGCTGCCCCGGTCAGCAAAAATTGTCCGAATTGCAAAATCGGATCCAGTCGCCACCCTTGAAAAAGTAGAATCAAACCGCACAGTAAACCAACGGCGGCAAAAAATATATCATGATCCCTGGAAAGTTCTGGCCGCACCGAGCGCAGGAAGTATAACCCGGCTCCGGCCACTGCCAGAAAAATTCCTAAGATACTGGCCGAATTCAGCCCAAAATTGACCATCTTTATCTCCCTTCTCGGTGCTTAAATTCAAGAATCGAGTCTTTATCTATAGCCGTCAGCTTTCAGCAGCAATCTTGCTGTTTTTAACTTCTAGAGTCGAGCTATATTCTAACCCCGAAGTCTAGCACTATATCTATCATCCTCGATTCTAACTTACTCGATCGAGCCTAGTTTAAACAACTATTGTTAGGGAAGTGGGGAAGTGGGGAGACCACTTCGTGCGCGTTGCGGGGGGAAGTGGGGAGATTTTATCAGTGAACAGTGAACAGTAATCAGTGAACTGAAAACTCACATCTGATAACTGATAATTGATAACTGATAACTGATAAGGCTGACATCTTAACAAAATCTTTAGGAATTGCCCATTGACAGGATTGACTAAATGTGATGGCTATGTTTCGGGCATTTTAACGTGATTTCTTGATCACTTTTGAGCGATCGCTATCGTTGGGAAGTTAATCGCCGAAAGTCTGAAAGGAGGGATTTTCATTGATGCACATCATGGTTAATTTGTAAAGTGCGTAAGTCCTAATCTTAATAAGATCAGACAGAAATTTTTCTGTCATATCATAAAATTAACTTAACCTAGGCAAGAGGGAATTATAATATAATGTGAGTACAATCTAGGCTAAGTGGATAGTCTTTTTGTATTAATAGTTAATTCAGTCCATAAAATAAGGTGTGAGGATTGACCCATGTCAAAACTATTCAAGAATTTAGTAAAGGTAACTCCTTTAGTATTAGGTGCTTCCGTAGCGGCTGCTGGCAGCGCAGTGGCTCAAACTATGCCGGGGACACCTCAACTCAAGGTTGATCCAGCTGCGCAACAACAACTCGATCGCATTCAACAGGCCCAAAGTAGTCAGCAGATCAATACAAGTGTCTATCAGGGTTCCATGTCCCAGGTGACTAGCGTTAACCAACTGCGGGACGTATCTCCCACCGCTTGGGCCTACGAGGCATTAAGAAGCCTTGTGGAACGTTACGGCTGTATCGTTGGTTATCCCGACCGTACCTTCCGTGGTGATCGCGCCACCACTCGTTGGGAATTTGCCGCAGGTTTAAACGCTTGTTTAAACGTCATGGAACGTTTAATTCAAGATGGTGTCGGTGTACTCAGAGAAGATATCGATAAATTAAAACGTCTTGTTCAAGAATTTGA
>NZ_JASJFG010000954.1:0-1383 GCF_030065375.1 Microcystis sp. M49636_WE2
CGCAACAAAGCGTACAAGTCAGCCGTAAGAACCCTGATCAAAAAATGTCTTGTCGCTGTCTCGGCCTACGGAGCCAACCCCAGCCCAGAAGGGCTAGAAAGCGCCCAACAAGCTCTATCGGAAGCTTACAGTAAAATCGATAAAGCCGTCAAGCGCAACGTCTTGCACCGGAACAACGGCGCTAGAAAAAAAGCTGGTTTAGCCAAAGCCTTGCAAAAAGTTAGCCAAGCTTCCTAAGAAACAAGTAAGCTGTAATCAGGACAGACGCAACAAGCGATCGGGGGTCGATGCAATTAATAGATACGCACGTTCATCTGAACTTTGACGTTTTGCAAGCCGACTTGCCCGCTATCTCCGAACGTTGGCGAAGTGTGGGAGTCGTTCATCTGGTTCATTCCTGTGTCGAACCAGAAGAGTTTGCGGCGATTAAAGCCATTGCCGATCAATTTGAGGAAATTTCCTTCGCCGTCGGTTTACATCCCCTAGATGCCCAAAAATGGCGAGATAATAGTGCCGATCAGATCGAATCCCTAGCCCGATCTGATCGGCGCGTCGTGGCGATCGGGGAAATGGGTTTAGACTTCTATAAAGCGGATAATCAAGAGCAGCAAAAACAGGTCTTTTGGACGCAATTAGAAATCGCCCATCGTCTCGATAAACCCGTGATTATCCATTGTCGAGATGCGGCCCCGGTCATGCGGGAGGAAATCATCGCCTTTCGGCAACAAGTGGGCAAAATTCGCGGCGTGATGCACTGCTGGACGGGCAACCCCGAAGAAACTCAATGGTTTTTAGACTTGGGTTTTTACATCAGCTTTAGCGGCATTGTCACCTTCAAAAACAGTAAAACCGTGCAAGCTGCCGCCCAAATTGTCCCCAGCGATCGCCTACTGATCGAAACCGATTGCCCCTTTCTCTCCCCCAATCCCCACCGCGGTAAACCCTGTGAACCCTCTTTCGTCTTCCATGTGGCCGAAACCGTCGCCCGTCTGCGCGGCTATCCGGTCGAAACCCTAGCCGAACAAACCACCCACAACGCCCGCAACTTATTTCAACTCCCCAGTTAAAAAACATAGTTTATTAGCACAGAGCAGGGAATGGGGAAATGGGGGAATTCAACTAAAACCCTAAAATCCCAACACCCCAAAACCCCATCACCCATCCCCTCACCGCTCACTGATATCCGACCGTCGCTATCGTGTCATCAGCCCTTGTAACCCTATGAACAATCTTACCTTTAATCTCTTACCCGACCTCATCGAAATCCAACACTCCAGTTTTCGGTGGTTTTTGGAAGAAGGACTAATCGAGGAACTGAATAGCTTTTCCCCCATCAGCGACTATACAGGTAAATTAGAACTACATTTCCTCGGCCAGGACTAC
>NZ_JASJFG010000470.1:0-4179 GCF_030065375.1 Microcystis sp. M49636_WE2
AAGCAGAAAAACTGGTTAAAGACATAGCACAAAAACTGCCCGATGTCAAGATAATTTTAGCTGAAACCCAAGCGGAATATATTCGCGCTGCCCTACAAGGCACGATCGATGATTTACTTTTGGCAGTTTTGCTGTCAGTGCTGGTGATCTTGATATTTTTAGGCAGTTTCGCCGCTACGGTCATTTCTGCTCTGGTTATCCCCCTATCTCTTTTGGGGACTTTCATTATCATGGCCATCTATGGGTTTAATCTGGAAACCCTGACGCTGCTGGCTCTCGCTTTGGTGATCGGCATTGTCGTGGATGATGCGATCGTTGATGTGGAGAATATTTCCCGTTTAATCGATGCGGGGGAAACCCCGAAAAATGCGGCACTCAAGGGGACAAGGGAGATCGGATTAGCTGTCACCGCCTCCACTTTAACCATTGTTGCCGTGTTTATACCCGTGGCTTTTATGGGGGGTGCGGTGGGACAGTTTTTCCAACCCTTCGGTTTAACTGTCTCGGCTGCGGTGATTTTTTCTCTGTTGATCGCCAGAACCTTATCGCCAGTTTTGGCATTATATTGGCTGAAACCGCAGTCACAGGCAAAAATGACGAAACAAAAGCGACCGATTGAGAACACCTATCGAAGGCTCTTAAACTGGTCATTACGTCATCGTTTGCTGGTCATTGCTATTGCCCTAATTACCTTTTTGGCGGGTATTGCCCTGATTCCTTTTATTTCTAGGGGATTTATTCCCCGACTCGATCGCGGCGAGTTTAATCTGGTTTATACTTCTCCTTTGCCGAAAATAACACAAATTAGTCCTAATAAACCGACGGCTAAGAGTTCTAGCGATAGTTTCGCTTGGATTTCCCAGTTAGCGAGTTCTCCCGAAAGTTTTCTTTTGCGTCGCACTATCCGCGATGGCAGCAAATTAGAAGCGCCGATTTTGCAGGATGGGGAAGTGGAATCGACTTTTATGATCGCCGGTTTACGCGGTGAGCCGAATCGGGGCAAAATTCACGTTAAACTGAAGGGCGATCGTAAATCTCACACCAGTGCCGTGCAGCAGCGAATTCGGCAAATTTTACCGACAATTAGAGGGGTGAATGTCAGTGTCGAGGACATTCCTTTTGTGCAGACGGAAGCGGAAAAGCCGATCCAAATTGCGATTAAAAGCGATGATTTCAAGCTATTGCGCGATAGTGCCGAGAAATTGCGGGTTGAGGCCGCTAAAATCGCCGGTTTAAAGGATATTTCCCTATCATCTAGATTAAATGAGCGGGGGGATTTTTTGGCGATCGAGCGTTTAAATAGTCAACAGGCGATTTTTCTCAGTGCTAATCTCAGTCCGGATTTAGGATTAGAAGATGCGGCGATTAAAATTGAAGGGATTCCTTTACCGGAAGGGATAACTTTACAGCGTTGGGGTACTTCTTCTCAAAGTAGCGATGTTTTGGGCAGTTTTGGTCGCACTTTAATCCTAGCGACAATTTTAATGTTAGGAGTTTTATGGTTATTATTCAGAAGACTGTTAGAAACTATCGTCATCGCTTTATGTTTACCTTTAGCGATTGTGGGGGCAATGTTGGGGTTATTGGTAACGGGTAGTGAGTTTAGTATAATTTCTTTGATCGGGTTTATCTTCCTCTTGGGATTACTGGATAAAAACGCTGTGTTATTGCTGGATTATACTAACCAATTGCGTCAACAGGGTTGGAGTCGGGAGCAAGCGGTTTTAGAAACGGGAATGATTAGGTTAAGACCGATTTTAATGACCACTTGTTCGACAATTTTAGGCATGATTCCGCTCGCTTTGGGATTGGGTACTGGTGCGGAATTGCGGCAACCCATGGCGATGGTAATTGTGGGAGGTTTAGTCACTTCTTCCCTGTTGAGTTTAATTGTTGTGCCTGTGTTATATCTAAGTTTAGAGGATGTTTGGAACCAGATTAAAGCCGGTCAAAAGTAGCTAGTTTTACCGTCGCTTTAGTTATTGTTTTGGCTTCTGATTACTATAGAGTCGTTTGAATTCTTTTTGTTGTTGATTATGATCGACAATTGGCTCAGGATAACCACAACGATGTCTTTCTAAACGGGGGATTTTTCCGGTTACTAAATATTCCGTATCTACGGAAGCTAATTCCGGCAACCACTGACGAATATATTCCCCTTCCGGATCGAATTTTTGTGTCTGACTAGCGGGATTAAAAATTCTTAAAGGTTTCGGATCCATGCCACTAGAGGCACTCCACTGCCAACCACCATTATTAGCGGCTAAATCGCCATCAAAAAGTTTCTGCATGAAGTATTTTTCGCCTTTTTGCCAGTTAATAATTAAATCTTTGGTTAAGAAACTCGCCACGATCATGCGACAACGATTGTGCATCCATCCCGTTTCATTTAATTGTCGCATGGCCGCGTCAACGATCGGATAGCCGGTTTTTCCCTGGCACCAAGCTTGAAAATGTTCTTCGTTATCCTGCCAAGGAAAATGACGAAATTCTTTTCTATAAGCACCGACCGCCAATTCTGGGAAAAAATAGAGACAATGCTGGTAAAATTCCCGCCAAGCTAACTCTTGCTGCCAAGTGATAATACTATCTTTTGCTTCCTCGGCGCGGCAATTTTCTAATAATTCTAGGGTTGCGGTCCAAATTGTGCGGATGCCAATCGCCCCAAATTTTAAAGCGGCACTCAAGCGCGAGGTGCCATCGAAAGCGGGGAAGTTACGATCTTCTTGATAATTGTTAATAACCCCTTGACAAAATTCTTCTAATCTGCTATGGGCGGCCTTTTCTCCGGGAGCGAGGGGTAAGGGGTTTTGCCAAGTAAAACCTAAATTTTCTAGGGTTGGTAAGTTAATAGTTTCTGCGAGTTTCTCCCCCTCATTTTCCTCTAATCCTTGCAGGTTTTCTAGGGTTGTGGGGCTGGCTTTGGCTAATTGGCTCCAATTTTTCCAAAAAGGAGTATATACGGTGTAGGGACTTTTTGAGAGGGTGAGGACTTGTCCGGGGGCATGGAGAAGTTGATCCCAGAAGGTTTCTACTTTAATTCCTTTTTTTTGTAAAGCGGCGATTACCTGTTGATCCCGTTGACGCGCGTAGGGTTCGATATCGAGGTTAAAAAAAACTGCTTTTGCCGATAAATTGCCGGCTAAGTTGACGAGTGTTTGACTGGGGTTGCCGCGAATAATCAGTAATTGACTACCTTTTTGGCGATAATTTTTTTCTAATTCCTCCAGACAACCGAGGAGATAGGCAACTCTAGCAGGGGCGATATCATCCCTCTCTAAAATAGCAGGATCGAGGCAGAAAACCCCGATAATTTTCGGACTGCGCTCCCTAGCTTTACTCAGTCCAATATTATCCGAGAGACGTAAATCGCGACGATGCCAGAAAAGGATTAGATTTGACATAAAGTAAGGTGATGAGAAGATTATCAGGGGCGAGATTATTGGGGTACAGTTAAGAACAAATTCAAGTCAAAAATACTCTTTCTGTAATTATAGGACAGTGGATCAAGAATAATTGTCTAATTTTACAATCTAGCTGTAATTGGCAGTTAATTTCTTGACAAAATCTCGATGTTCTGCTGTTTCTAACCCCCGCTGCAAAATCAATAAAACTTTTCCTAAGTCGCCCATTAATAAAGCGTTTTTATCTAGCCATAAACCGGGGAAGATTTGGGAGCGCATTATGCCCTCACTATCGGGTTCTAGTTTAATATATTCTCCTGCCTGTAGCCGAAACCAATCAATTTTTTGTTCATAAAACCGCCAGACTAGATATTCTTGGACTTGATTGCGACGGTAAACATTTAATTTTTGATGAACATCGTAGGAAGCACTAGACGCGGCAATTTCGACAATTAATTCCGGCGCTCCTTCTACATAATCATCTTGACTAATTGTCGATTGTCCTCCCTTGTCAATTCTTAATAGGGCATCCGGTTGGGGTTCGTTATCAATATCTAATCTCACGGTGCAATTATCCCCTAATTGCAGATAGGGGGTAAAAGCTTTATAAAAACCCAACCATAACATAATATGTGCGTGGGGTTCACCATGTTGGGTAATTCTCAAGGGAGATGCCATATAAACAATTCCTTCAATTAATTCCGCTTTTTTGAGATGGGGCATCCCTTGATAACGTCGTTCAAATTCCCATCGAGTTAATTTATCGCCGTTTTCT
>NZ_JASJFG010000584.1:0-3935 GCF_030065375.1 Microcystis sp. M49636_WE2
GAATTTTCACGTTCAGAGTAATTACCGATCTATAATGAGTTAATAGTATAACCCAGGGTTGGCCGAGCGGTTGAGGCAACGAACTCATAATTCGTGCTAGGCAGGTTCAACTCCTGCACCCTGGATAGTTTTGATGGCTTCAGGCGATCGGCTTTGACTGCACTAGAGTAGGCGGCGGTGACAGATTACCTGACCATTTTCAGCTGCTTTGAGAACAGAAATACAATCATTAATTTTATCCTTTTCATTTTTCAGGAAAGCTAAAAAAACACAAGAATCCCAGTAGTGTAGCTTTTTTGTTGGACGAATCAATTTCCCAATGCTGGGTAATAGCCAATCCTGTTTTGAAAAGCTGACAACAATCAATCATATAGTCATTGCCAAAAAGCTCGAACCATTAAAAATTTGATTTCCCCAAAACTTTGCGCTTTAAAGCTAGAACACGAGGACGCGCACCTTGACTAGAAAATCCTAACCCTTCACGGAATATTTCGGGCATATAATAACGAACTGCATCTTCTTTATCCTTGTCCTCATAAATTACTCCCATTTGCTCAAGAACATTGACTTGAGTGCCATCCAGATTAAACTGTTCTAGAGAAAAAGGAATTTTTCTATCACTATATTTAGGTAAACTTTCTTCTACCCAGCTTTTAAATATAGGATATTCTTCCTTAGACTCGTCAACTTTTTCTTCACTACAGGGTTTAAGCGCTCGTCGAATCGCTTGGGGAGGTAACAGTCTAGTATTCGACCATTTAGTAAATTGTATTTCTTCTTTTTTTTCTACAGTAATATTAGCAGCATGGTACAAAAATCTCACAATATCCCGCGCTTGTAGTCTTCCATTAAAATCGGTTAAAGCGGCAAAAATCCAATTGTCTGACTTAGCTTCCCTTGCATTATCTGCTCCTAATTTTTTGCCCCAAAGTCGTTCTAGTTTTTCTTTTAAATCTTCAATTGAACAATCGAATAAATCTTGATGGTTAGCATTAATAACCGATGATTGTATGCAGAGCCAATAGGAAAGTTTAAGAAACGATTCTAGATTCCAAGATAGATCATAGTTACCATATAAGCTTTCAAATTGTTGCGAGTTTTGTGTAATTGTATATCTCAAGAAATCTCGACGCAGAAAGACAATCAAGCCGAGATTAGATTGCCGAATTTCTGATAATTTATTGGGTAAATGATCGATCAAGGCTTTCAAGGCTTTTCGTTGAAGGTTATCATTGGCAACATTAGGAAAAGCATCTTCTAATCCATCAAATAAAAATATAATCTTCGAGTTTTTTTGTTGAAGGTATTCATGCAGTTTTTGTAATTGACAATTTTCAGAATTATAACCTAAAACTCTCGAAATTTCTTTGATCCAAAAATTTGTCCAATCAACCTCATTCCAATCCTGATTTGATAGCGACTGTATGATTCTGTCTCTTAAATCCGAGAAGGAAAATTGATAATCATTATTAAGAAAATTATTAACATTTTGCCGTGCTTGCTCAAGAATATCTTTGGCATCCTCTGCTAAATTTTTTGATTGCAGTAAAGGAAATATTAAACCGAGATTTTCTCGGGAATTTTCTTGATTTTGAGGATCAACTTTATTTAAAAAATTTTCCCAAGACTGTAGGCGAGATAGCTGAATATAATTAAAGGTTTTTCCCGCACCTTTAGCACCAATTGAGATAACATTAGGTAGTTTATCTTGAAAATTACGAGCGAGATTTTTCAATGGCTCGGTAATGAGTAAATCTTCCCCTTCTCCCTTTTCTGCATAAATATATTTATTGCAAGTATCCCTGAGTTTTTTCACATCATCTAAGGAGTTATCTGAAGGTGTGGCTGATGCAATGCTATTATTAGATAATTCATCTTCTGCCCATTGTCTTGCCAGTTCCATCAAGGAAGTTGAACTTAATTTGTTTTGAGCTTCATCCCAATTGTTAACATATAGTAACTCTTGGGCGAAATAAGTTTCTTTAATATCCAGTCTAGTAGTATATAAACTCTCATTTTTGGGTTGAACATAAGCCGACTGTAATTGCTCTAAAATATTCTCAAATGCTGATAAATTTCTAACTTCTGGAGTTAAAAAACTAATAATTATCGAAGGATCATAATAATTATCATCCTTTACTTTTGAATCACTGGGAGCTAGTAAGCCAATTTTTTCTAAAACCATCCTGACACCTCGCCAAGATTGCTCATTAACTGTTGTTACTAAAAATCTTTGGATTCTAGAGTCAAATAAAATTGGGCTAGAAATTTCACTTAATCCTGCTCTTAAATCAATAAATATATAATCTACTGCTAATTTTTGCCCTAATTGATGAATTGCATCCCCTACCTCCCAAGCACCCGATGGATTTCTAGCTAAATTTTCTGGCAGTATAGGAGTATCTAAGAGTTCTTCTTCTTCAATAAAAGCGGGTAAAAAATATAAAGTTGATTTATTTTGCTGTTTGGCAGTTTTCTGAATTTCTTGAGTTACCCAAGAGAGTGCCACCTCTAGAGATGGCTTGGGATATTGATAAACTTCTAAAAAATTGATCAAAGATACGGTTGCCTCTTGATTGTCATACCTTTGCCAATAGGTTAACCCCGGAGCCTCTAAATCTGAGTCAATAACTAAAATTTTAACTGGTTTATTTATCTCTTTTGCTCTTGCCAAAAGAGCAAGAATATAAGCGGCTAAATGTAGGGTTCTTCCCACACCACCTTTAAAAGAATAAAAAGCAATAATTTCTGGCTTATCTCGATAAGCATTGGCTAAAAAATTATCCGATTGATTTGAATCTGGATTTTCTTTTAAATAAGCGACTTCCTGCCAAAAAGGTCGAATCGATGCCGAAAGGCAAGCACTATTATCTATTAAAATAAATTCTACAGGAATAGAAGCATTGTCAATATCTAGCTGAATAATTTGTTCTGATTCTTGATACCAATCTCCGAACCATTCTTTTAATATTGAGTTAGCTTTTGGTTGATCATCTTGATTTTGAATACCAATCTCTAAAGCACTACTAAAACAACTAATTTTAACAATACTATCAGGTAAGTCATTTCCGTTAGCGGTTTCGCGAGCAATTTTTCTTTTAATATCAAACCAAGTTAGTAATGGCCGTCTTCTCATAGTCCCTGCAACTCCTGTGCAATCCAACTTAATATATCTAACAATTTTTTTTCTAATTCATTATCCTTAATATTTTCACAGCCTCCCCCATATCGCCACATTTGATTAATTTCACCGCAAGAAAGCTCTCTCTCTTGATTATTTTTTAAAGGTTTCATACTTAATTGTGAGGGAAGTTTTAGTTTTTCTCCCGCAGCTAGTTTGTCTAGTAACTTATTTATATCATGCCGCACTTCAAGTAATTCTCGACAAGAATCGGTGCAATCTTTACTTTGTCTTTTCAGTAAAACCGCTTTGAGACCACATTCAACCGAGTAAAATAGCAATAAACGATGAGCGTTAGTTCTGGTTTCGACCTTTGCCGCTCGTTGATTTTCTCTCCATGCTTTTTGTAGTTCTCTGTCTGTAAAAGGAATCACCCAGTCAACCCTTTGCACGATATAGTTCCATCTTAAACACAAAAAACCCGCTGGCGCGGGCTTTTTCCACAAAATCAAAGTTTAATTAACCTAACAACGCTTTTGCCTTCGCTACCACGTTATCCACGGTAAAACCAAACTTCTCTAGAATCACACCCCCTGGAGCAGAAGCGCCGAAGGTATCAACCCCCAACACATCCCCCTCATCGGTGATGTAGCGATGCCAACCCATGGTTGAACCCGCTTCCACCGCGAGACGTTTTTTCACTGCTTTCGGCAGTACCGATTCTTTGTATTCTGCCGATTGTTCCTCGAATAGCTCCCAACAGGGCATAGAAACGACGCGAGCTTTAATTCCTGCTTCTTTTAACACCGCAGCC
>NZ_JASJFG010000590.1:0-1975 GCF_030065375.1 Microcystis sp. M49636_WE2
CAAGTGACGGCAATTACCCCAGAACCGGAGGGAGTCGCCGTAGAAGTGGAGATTTCGCCAGCAGATCGCCTAATTCCCAGTAATTCCCTCATCGAAGCCATTCAATCCGGTTTAGTGGGTGAAACCACGATCGATATTACTCCCCTGCAAGCTTTACCCGTCGGTGGTGTTAAAGAACCCCCTTTGAGTCCTAACTGTAATGGGGAGGTGATTATCTGTAACGGTTCCCGTTTACAAGGGCAATCGGCGCTAAATGTCAATACCCTGATCAGATCTTTACTGAGAATTTCTAATCTAGTTAGCGATCCCGATATGGTGGCCGGATTTCGTTCTTTTACCCAACGCGCTGCTAATGCCTTGGGGGGACTCGATCGCTTTAGTGGTGAGGCAACCACCGCTTTAAGCGAGGTTCGTCGCAGCGGTACTCTAGGTAAAGTTAATTCGGGGATGAGATCCCTAGAATCCTTACCCCAAGTATCCGGTTCTCTCGATCGCCTTTCTAGTGATCTTTCCGGTGTCGGGGGATTGAGTCAGGAAGCGACTACTTTACTGAGAAGTTTACAGGGAAGTGGCGGCCTGAGAAATTTAGACGCTACCCTAGTGGAGGCCCGAAAAACGCTGCTTTTGGTGGGAGAAACCACCGAAGAACTGCGGGTTTTTTTGGCAGCTAATCAAAATCGTTTAATTGCTACTCTCGATAGTATCAAAACTACTAGCGATCGCCTACAAACTACTCTCGCTGCTTTGGATCCGATCCTGACGGAAGTGCAGAAAAGCCAAATTATTGAGAATTTAAACACTATTTCGGCAAATGCTGTTAAATTAAGTGAAAATTTGGGCAACTTTACCGCCTATCTCTCCGATCCTGCCACTGTTGTCACCCTACAGCAACTCCTCGACTCCTCTCGCGCTGCTTTTGCCAATCTTCAGAAAATCACCTCGGATGTGGATGAAATTACCGGTAATCCGCAACTGCGACAGGAAATTATCCGTTTAATTCAAGGTTTAAGTCGTTTGGTGTCTTCTAGCGAACAACTACAGCAGGAATTCGCCCAAGGTCAAGCAATGACAAGAATGGCCGCCCAAATTGCGACAATAGCCCCAAATCCCGCCGCTAATACCCCAGAAAAAGACCCTAAGAAACCTGAATCTGAGTAGCAGAATTTGGGGTTAGGGGTTGGGAAAAAAAAGTCCGAGCATTTGTACTAAATTTTTCAAGACCCAGCTAGTGTGCCTAATTTTTTGTCATAGCTAAATGAGGAATTTCTTCACCATGTTGACGATAACTTTCTTTAACGCCTTCCCAAGCTACAATTAATTCATTGAGTGCTGTTTGGGGGCTATCAGCAAAAGCGGAAACGCTAGGCATTTCTACTAAGTATGCTATCCAATCTCTCTCCTCATCTTGGAAGATATTAATGCTAAAACCGTTAAAATCCTCGGTGGTTGGATTCATTTTCTTCCTCCTGTATTTTTAAAAATTGTTTAACTTGATAAGCTTTCGCTTCACCGTTTTTTGTCGGTTGAATAGATAGACGGACTCTCTTGGATGAATACCAAATGTGATGACTTCCTGTTTGATGGTCAAAAGTCCAACCACAAAGATTAAGCAAACTCTCAAATTCGCTAAAACGTAATCCTTGAGGCGAGTTTTTGGCCTTTTCTAGCAGTTTTTCTTTTTTTCCCATCGATCGATCACAACGAACTCAATCTATTTTAGCTTAAAGTTAAAAGAAGGAGATCGCATTTATACATCGCAGTCAGCCATCAGCTTGCAAGAGTTATCTCAAAAATGGCAATTAATTTGGCACGACTACTTACAATCGTTTTGAGATTAGGAGATAAATTTTCATCCAGCAAAAACCGAATTTTCATGCTTTTTGTAAATACTCCTGCTCCTTTTTAATTTTTGCTTTTCTTAAACGATCAATTAAAGGAGATGATGTTTCTAGCCACTGTTGATAATGTTGTTCCC
>NZ_JASJFG010001059.1:0-5084 GCF_030065375.1 Microcystis sp. M49636_WE2
AACGGTCATCTTCAAAAATAATAATTGTTCCTGTAGGAAGACGTTCTCCTTGTAACTGCCCTCGATTCCACATTCTCCAAGCAGTGTCATAACTGATCCCTTTTTTCTTAGCATAATCTGATAGTTTTATATGAACTGCAATGTAAACTTGTACTAACCATATTAGCAGTTGTTTGCAGTCATTTGCATATATTTTTTATAAAACTTTACAATACCTGAAATCCCTTTTCTAGATCTTCGATCGCGTAGGTTAAAATTTTCCAATTCAGGCGATCAATTTCCTCCTCGGCAATTCTGACTATTGCTTCCAGAGATCTTTGAATCCATTTACCATCTTTTAAGTGGGGCAAATGTTGCAGCAATTTCAGCAAGTCTTCGGTTAATTGAGAATAGGAATTTTCCATTGGTGGGTTGGGTTTTGGGTTTTAGGGTGGTCACTGCGTGCGCGTTGCGGGGGGTTTTAGGGTGTTGGGGAAGATATTTCTTAGTCCCCATTTCCCCATTTCCCTGTCCATTAGTTCACTATTTAAAGACTTAAGGTCACTATTCAGGATTATTTATTGCTTGATTAACTTGGGTGATTTGGGTTTGAAAATATTGTTCACGATAACGGATAGCTTGGGCTAATTCCGCACCTTTTTGGAAAGCGAGTAAAGCTTGGGGATAATTTTTTCTCTCTAGATAAATTTGACCGATTTGATCGTAGGTATTCATTAAACCGTAGTAATTATAACCCAATTCATGGACTTTAATTAATTCTTGATAGATTTGTAAAGCATAATCCACCTGTTGATAACTTTTATAAAGTTCGGCCAACTTATTTAAAGCTTCTCCTGCGGTGCCGTACTGTTGTAAAGCAAAAGCGAGAGAATAGGCTTCTTGAAAGTTTTGGCTGGCTTTATTTGCATCTTTTAAAGCTTGGTAATCTAAACCAATTTGAATTTTTAGAGCGGGAATTAACTGTATTTGCTGATTTCTGATCTGGGTTTCAGCTATTTCTTCTTTAATTTTTACCGCGTTAGCTGGTTGCAGAGATTCTCGATAAATTTCTGCTAGTCTTTGCAAATAAATTCCTTGCTTGAGTGAGTCATTACGAGCTTTGGCTAGTGCTAATAATTCCTCGTAAACTGGGGATGCTTTTTGATAATCAAAACGGGATAAATGAATTTGACCAAGTTGATTTAGAGTCGCTTCTACTGCCACATTATCACCAGATTGTCTGGCATTAGCTAGAATTTTATCATAGATAATTATCGTCTCATTAAAAGCTCGGATCTGTTGATAGGATGTACCTAGTAATGCTAATAATTCCCCGTCCATTGTCTGGTTAGTTTCTGCGGTTTGTTGCAGAGCTTTTAAACGAGCAGTAATTAATTTAACATCCTCGGTTCGATCTCGATTCCAAGCTGCTAACCCCACTTTTCCCAAAGATTTTACTTCTTCTTTGGCTCCTAAATAACGATTTAATTTAATCACTTCATACCAGATAGGAAAAGCTTCCTCATTTAATCCCGCATCGTATTTAGCCTGAGCTTCAGCATCGCGTTGATCGATGTATAATAAAAGTTGACGACGCTCCAAGGGAGTTAAAGGGCGATCGATTGCGGGTAATAAAGGACTTTTTAGGGGAGTTTCGAGGGGATTGGCTGCAGGGGTTTCTGTTTGTGCGAGGAGAGGAAGGGAAGTACCGATCAAACAGAGCCATAAACTGAGAGAAAAACGTAGCATAATAGATTGATAGGAGCGTAGTAGAGGATGATATTTTGTGATTGATCGATTCTATAAGAGACTGACTGCCGAAAATTTGCGTTTCCCAATTTTGGGTTTAATTGCTAGTTTGATTGTAACCTTTAGTCTGGGGGCCTGTGGTGTCTCCCCGCAAGTTTTGGCAGAACAACGAATGTTTCTACCCCTCTCGGTCGAGTTTTTGGGAGAATATCAATTACCAGAAGCGGATTATCAGGAGACAAGGGTGGGGGGATTATCGGCAATTACTTATGATCGTGCCAATAACCGCTTTTATCTCCTCAGCGATGATCGTTCTCAGAAAGCTCCGGCCCGCTTTTATACGGCTAGTTTGCAGATAAATGATGAAAAAATCGAAAAAGTGAATTTAGAGGCGGTCACGTTCCTAAAAGATGGCAAGGGAGAAAGGTTTAAAAAGGGATCGATCGACCCGGAAGGTATCGCTTTTTCGCCCCGACAAACTTTGTTTATTTCCAGTGAAGGTGCGGTTAAAGAGGGAATTGCTCCTTTTATTGCTGAATTTGATTTGCAGGGACAATTAAAGGAGTCTTTGTTAATTCCTAATCGCTTTTTACCAGATGATACCAATCAAAAAGGAATACAGGATAATTTAGGGTTTGAATCCTTAACTTTAGGGATTACCAGCACTCTCAAAGACGATCCTTTTCGTTTGTTTACTGCCACAGAAAACGCTTTAATTCAAGATAGTCCCACGGGAAAAAGAGCAGAAAATCTCAGAGTGCGACTTCTTCATTATGTGATTGATCCGATTGGTGCGCCTGTGTTAGTATCGGAACAATTGTATGTGTTAGATGAGCCACCTAGTGGTGCGAGATACTACGGTTTAACGGAATTATTAGCTTTAGAAAAAGAGGGTTATTTTCTCAGTTTAGAGCGAACTTTTGGTTTAGAAGGTTTTGGAGCGAAACTATTTCAGGTAGTTAATGGTAGTGCCACGGATACCTCGAAAATTGCTCGGATACCGGGGGAATTAGAAGCTTTACAGGTGCAACCCTTGCGGAAAAAATTATTACTAGATTTAGGGACTTTGGGGATTGATTTAGATAATTTAGAAGGAATGACCCTCGGTCCAAGATTAGCTGATGGCAGTCGCTCTTTGATTTTAGTCAGTGATGATAATTTTAATCCGAATCAGGTCAATCAGTTTTTACTATTTCGACTCAAGGAAAAATAAACAAGAGATGGTTAATTGCCTCACCTATCCCCTTCTGGGAGAGGGATTGGGGTGAGGACTAGCAATAAAGAAAAAGGGGATAAATAGCCGGTTTAAAGACACAACGGCCAGTTAATAATCACTTTTTTCGATATCTTTGCGAAGATCATTCAGGTCAATATAGCGATCGGTAGCGTTGCGTAATTCCCTAGCGATCATCCCTTCCGTAGAAACTACGGTAATATGAGTATTTTTAGAGCGCAATAGTTCGATCGCTCGTTCAAAATCGCCATCACCGCTAAATAAAATCACTCGATCGTATTGATCGACGGTATTAAACATATCGACGACAATTTCGATGTCTAAATTAGCTTTCTGGGAAAAACGACCGGAACTATCATCATAATATTCTTTCAAAATTTTTGTTCTCACCGTATAACCCAAACTAATTAAAGCATCGCGAAAACCTCTTTGATCTTGGGAATCTTTTAAACCCGTGTACCAAAAGGCATTAATTAACATAATATTCGGGTCGTTGGTGAAGTAATTTAACACCTTGCGCGGGTCAAAAAACCAACCATTTTTTTGTTGAGCATAAAACATATTATTGCCATCCACAAAAATCGAAAGGCGATCTTTCGGACGGGTGCCACCATTACAATGACAAAGACCGGCTTCTGTCATACAAAATACATACCTAATTTTTTATACAGTTTAACTATAAAATTACTTTTTAGTAATTTTACGGGGGAAAACGACTATTCTTTGGGGAATAGCGGTGATTTGAGAGCAAAAAGATAGCAACTAAAATAAAAATTAGCTTTTTTGTCTAAGTAGGGAGACACAATTATTTGTAGGATGGGTTAGCGGTAGCGTAACCCATGCGGGCGTTGGGTTTCATGCTTCAACCCAACCTACGTTTATCTTATATTTAATTCCACCCACCCACTTAGGAGACAAACTAGATAATAGTTTGGGAATAATTAAAAGTGATAATAGAGGGATTGTACAGTAATCAGGTCATTTTGATAATCTTTCTCGATAGATGGGTATCAATAGGGCTGGTTAGATCAGGTAGGAACACCAATCACTCCAACCTCCAGAATATAGCTTAACATTCTCGTATCCGGCTAGGGTCAGGGAAAAGATATTAACACAGGCTGTCACTCCCGAACCACAGTAGAGGATAATTTCTTGATCGCCTTGCCGCTCTTGCCAACGTTGTTTTTGCAGGGCCAGGGGTTGAGAAAAACCCTGACTATCGGTGACTTCTAACCAAGGATAATTAAGCGCCCCCTCGATGTGGCCGGCGATCGGATCGATCGGTTCCCTTTCGCCCCGATAGCGATCGCTTTCCCTGGCATCAATTAACACCACTCCCGCTTGCTCTTTTTGCCTTTTTACCTCCTCGATTGTGACTACCCAATCCTGTTGAACTTGGGGGAGAAAAGTGCCGGTTTTCGGCACAGGTATCTGATTAGAGACGGGATAACCGGCATTTAACCAATTTTGCCAACCACCATCGAGAATGCTGACTCGTTCATGGCCCAGATAACGTAATAACCACCAGAGACGACTGGCAAAGGCAAAACGGGAGGCATCGTAGGCGATGACATGGGTTTGGCCGGAAATCACCCCTAACGAGCTTAATTTAGCGGCGATCGTCGGCGGATTCGGTAAAGGATGACGGCCGCCATGACGGGCAACGGGAGCCGATAAATCGCGATCGAGGTGTAAATAGAAGGCATTTTCAATATGATTGGCTAAATACTCTTGATAACCGAGATCGGGATCGTTTAATTGAAAACGACAGTCAATAACCATCAGATCGGGGCGATCAAGATTAGTCACTAACCAACTAGGAGAAACGAGGGGTGCGATCGGATTCATGGCGGGAAAATTGTTTAATAATTAATAGACAGTTGCGTTGATCTTCGCTGCGAGTATAACTGAGTTGATCGGCGATTTTTTGGAGGATCGGCAGTCCTTGCCCATGACCAGAGAAACTATAGTCATGATAGGCGTTTTTCTCGATAAAGTCCTCTAAATCGAAGGCGGAACCCCGATCCCAGATGCGAATTTCCATCTGGGATCGGGTAATCTCGATCTCGATCTCGATCGGGATTTCGGGAGGTAGGTGTCGGTGAGCGTGACGGACTGCATT
>NZ_JASJFG010000478.1:0-1788 GCF_030065375.1 Microcystis sp. M49636_WE2
CCTTTTGTCAATACCCCGGCCGATACAGCTTTGGCGATGCTGCCGTGGCGACGGATGAGGTTGATAATCTTGAGGTGGTGACGATGGCCACCGCGCACGGGGATGCCTTTCTGCATATCTACCCCTAAAGAAGTACCCATGATCGCCTGTTCCATGTCGTGAACTGCGATCGCATTTCCCCCCAGTAAAGCGTGAACGTAACCATCGCGGATTAAACGGGAGAGATGTTGCGCTCCTCCAGTGTGAATGACCACCGGACCTGCCGTTACTACCACTTTACCGCCCTGGTCGCGAATTTGGCGCATTTCCCAGGCAATCTGCTCCACGGTTAACTCGACTCGGCGCTCGCTGGAAACCCCCGCACCCATAAAGGTAAATTCCTGGGTGCTGTTGCGTTGTTCCCTGGATTCCGCCTGTCGGATAGTACGGATGCCCTCAACTCCCACCATAACGCAATCGCCAGCTTTTAAATCCCGCAGCAGAGTACATTTCGCGGTTTTGCCTTCTGGACTTTCAGTGACGACGATGGCTGCATCCATGCGTTGATTTTCCACCCGCACCCATTCACAGTTAACCCGCACTTCCGTGGGATAGATGGTGCTGACATAAAAATCATCGGGAGCGACCCCATCTTGAGCGACAATGGCGGTATTGACATCACAGATTTCTTGAGGACGAGCGGCCGCACCGAGGTCGATCAATTGTACCATGATCTCCTCCATTACCTCGTGAGAGGGTGCAGAAACCCGCACTTCGGCCGAGGAGGTACTTTGGCGCTCAATCCCTAAGGTGAAGTTTAAAACCTTGAAGCTGCCCCCATTTCCTACCACAACATCGAGAGCTTTATTCATAATTCCCGCGTCGAGCAGATGACCTTCTAGCTGGAGAATGCGACTTTCAATGGTGACATTAGCGTGATGGTCTGGAATTAAGGGTTCCGTGGTACGCAGGGTTAAACATTTGGCGGCTCCTCCTGCTTTTAAGAACTCCGTCAGGGGAGTTTGTACCACTTCAAACCCTTTTGACGCTAACTTATATTGTAAATCGTCACTAATTTTATTCATGACGATTACTTGACCGATATTCACTGCATTACAAGCAAAGTTAACCGCATCCGCTTCTTCAACGATAATGCGTTTTTCTTCGGGAATTTTTAACTCAATTAACCGATTAGAATAGGCATCAAAAGCATCGGGATAGTAGAGTAGATAACCGCCACTAAGGGGACAAAAACAGGTATCGAGGTGATAGAAACGTTCATCGATTAAACGTAGGGATAAAACCTCGATATCGAGCCATTTAGCGATTAAAGGGTGGGAATCTAACTCAGTTCTGAAGCCATATCCTGCCCATAACCAACGTCCTTCTCGATCTAATAGTGCGTCTCCTGCACCTTCAAAGGGTAAATCTTTTGGCAGTTCGTGAACCGTAAAACCGTTATCTTCAAACCACTGTTTAAAATAGGGTTCTTCTCCCTGTCTTTCTTTGTGTAAAAAGCGACTGAGAACTACAGTTTTTTCCAGAACTAAACCTGCATTAGCGGTAAAAACCATGTCGGGCCAGCCTTTTTCTGGTGTGACTAAATCCACGATCGCCCGATCTTTGAGAACATGATAAAGCTGCTGCCATTGTTGCCTAGCTTTTTCTTGGGAAGATTTGTGAATGTTGCCCTCCATCCAAGGATTAATCACATAATCCACATCGTAATGATCGGGAGAACACATCAAAAAGCGAATAGTTTCAGTCATATTTTTTGACAATGAATATTCAGTATAAGTAGTCTGGAGA
>NZ_JASJFG010000875.1:0-1760 GCF_030065375.1 Microcystis sp. M49636_WE2
CAAACCCCCGCGCATTAGTTTTTCGGTGGGATGCTTACACGCAGCTGCTGATACGTCTGTAATAATTTAAGAGTCACTGATAATTGCTGATTGTCGGTATTTTTGCAAATGTTAGATGCACCCTTCCTAATTCCCACTTCCTAATTCCCACTTCCCATTTCATAATTCCTAATTCCCACTTCCCATTTCAGGTTCTTCGGTTTGTCTTATGCAACGTACAGGGTTATAAGGAATGAAACTCTTATAGAGAAAGACATTTGGCGATTTTTGTTAATTGTTTTCGATCTAGAGCGAACTAATCAATGAAATCTCTTGCCAGATAAGGATTTAGTCCATTTATGCCACCCTATCGAACCATACTAAGTAACGAAGAACCCCATTTCATAATTCATAATTCATAATTCATAATTCCCTGATCAAGATGAATTTAGAAGCAATCATCCTAGAGGAAATTAAACAATCAGTAGCGGGTCGAATTAGCTTCGAGCGCTGGATGGATTTAGCTCTCTATCACCCCGATTATGGCTATTACACCTCTGGAAAAGTAAAAATTGGCTCAAAAGGAGATTTTTTTACTTCCTCGTCCCTAGGGGCAGATTTTGGTGAATTGTTGGCAGAGCAATTTGTCGAGATGGCGGAATTTTTGGGCAATTCGCGAGGATTTACTTTAGTGGAAGTGGGAGCAGGTTCGGGAATTTTAGCGAAGGATATCCTTGATTATTTAAGTGATAGCTATGCTGATTTTTATCAAAATCTCAGTTATATAATTGTCGAACAATCTCAGAAACTCAGGGAAAGACAACGGGCAACTTTAGCGGGATATTCCCCAGTATCTTGGCGAAGTTGGCCAGATTTAGCCGATAATTCCCTTGTGGGTTGTGTGTTTAGTAATGAGTTAATCGATGCTTTTCCTGTCCATCGAGTTGTGATTGAGTCGGGAGAATTACGAGAAATTTATCTAGGATTGGGGGAACCTTTTCAGGAGATTATCGCAGATTTATCTACTGACAGAATCAAAGATTATTTTGATTTAGTGGGGATAAATATTCCTTCCCCACTTTATCCGGAGGGTTATCAAACCGAGGTAAACTTATTAGCTTTAGACTGGTTAGAAACGGTTAATCGGAAACTCGATCGAGGTTATATCTTAACCATAGATTACGGTTACACTGCCGAAAAATATTATCATCCCCAAAGAAGTCAAGGAACCCTACAATGTTATCGACAACATCAGCGTCATGATCATCCTTATTTGTGGGTGGGAGAACAAGATATTACCACTCATGTGGATTTTACTGCTTTACAACGTCAAGGGGATAAATTAGGCTTAAAAAATCTCGGTTTTACTCAGCAAGGATTATTTTTAATGGCTTTGGGATTAGGAGATAGATTAAATGAACTTTCTCAAGGAAAAATCGATATATTAACTATATTTCAGCGTCGAGATTCCCTACATCAATTAATCAATCCCACCGGTTTAGGAGGATTTGGAGTGTTAATTCAGGGGAAAGGAGTAGAGGAAAGAATACTTCAGGGATTAAGCAAATAACTAAAAAAAGGGCTGAATGCTGTTAACTTTCAGCCCCAAAAATAATTAAGCTCCTACAGATTCTTTAGCCGCATACATTACCTCTAAAGTTATTTCACCAATACCTCGCTCCCGGGCAAATTTTTCGGTATTTCGTTTGACTTTCCCGCGCACAAAACCAGGTATTTTCTGCAATTCTACCGTAGCTTCCTTATTCCAATTTAGGTCAGAA
>NZ_JASJFG010001070.1:0-1846 GCF_030065375.1 Microcystis sp. M49636_WE2
GGGGGTGCCGATCCCCCCTTAATCCCCCCTTAATAAGGGGGGCATCTGATAATTTTTAACGGCTACCTACTTATTTTTACTTCAATGATTTCCACTTCCCAGATACCCGATTCTTTTGTCTCACCTTGCCGTCGCGCCTCGGTTAGTCGTACTACCAAAGAAACCGATGTCCAGGTGACGATCGATCTTGATGGTAGCGGCAATTGTCGCGCCCAGACAGGAATTCCCTTTCTTGATCATATGTTGCAGCAAATCGCCTCCCACGCCGCAATCGATCTCGATGTGCTTGCCACCGGAGATCTAGAAATTGATGACCATCACACCAATGAAGACGTGGGAATCACCCTCGGACAAGCTTTACTGCAAGCTTTGGGGGACAAAAAAGGGATCGTCCGTTTCGGGCATTTTGTCGCCCCTCTCGATGAAGCTTTAGTGCAAGTTGCCCTCGATTTTTCCGGTCGCCCCCACCTCAGTTATGGTCTAGAAATTCCTACCCAAAGAGTGGGAACCTACGATACTCAGCTAGTGCGGGAATTTTTCGTTGCTTTGGTCAATCACAGTCAAATGACCCTACATATTCGCCAATTAGACGGGATTAATTCCCATCATATTATTGAGGCTACTTTTAAAGCTTTTGCCCGGGCGATGAGTGGGGCCATAGCGATCGATCCCCGTCGCGCCGGTATAATTCCCAGTTCTAAGGGAGTTTTATAGAAGCACTACTTAACCCGAATTAACGTTAGCTTAGAAGCCCATAATTTGAGCCACTTGGGTTAATTCGGGAGCAATCCCAGATTTTAGTTGGTTATTGCTGTATTTTACCGCCGAATCTGGGTCTTTTAGGCCATTTCCCGTTAAAACACACACTACGGTGGCCCCATCGGGAACCTGTTGATGCACTTTTAATAATCCTGCCACAGAAGCGGCGCTGGCTGGTTCACAGAAAACCCCCTCTTGGCCCCCTAAAATCCGATAGGCTGCCAATATTTCCTCATCGCTGACCGCGTGAAATTGCCCTTGACTAGCGTGACTAGCGGCCCAGGCTTTTTCCCAGTTAGCGGGGTTGCCGATACGGATAGCCGTGGCTAGGGTTTCGGGATGGTCAACCGGTTGTTTAGAGATAAAAGGGGCAGCCCCGGCGGCCTGAAAACCCATCATCTTCGGCAGTCGGTCACATTTGCCTATCTGGTGATACTGACAGAATCCCATCCAATAGGCGCTAATATTGCCCGCATTGCCCACGGGAATACATAACCAGTCGGGGGCATTACCCAAGACATCGACAATCTCGAAAGCGGCGGTTTTTTGACCCTCTAAACGGTAGGGATTGACGGAATTGACTAAAGTTACGGGATAATTTTCTGATAGTTGGCGGACAATCTTGAGGGCATCATCGAAGTTGCCATTAATAGCGATGACTTCCGCTCCGTACAATAAAGCTTGGGCTAATTTTCCTAAGGCTACATAACCATCGGGGATAATCACAAAGGCCCGCATCCCCGCACGTCTTGCATAGGCTGCCGCCGCCGCCGAGGTGTTCCCAGTACTGGCACAAATCACCGCTTTTGCCCCTTCTTCTTTAGCTTTCGAGATGGCCATGGTCATGCCCCGGTCTTTAAAGCTGCCGGTGGGATTTAAGCCATCATATTTGACAAAAACCTTGACATCGCGCCCGATTTGTGCTGAGAGATAGGGGGCGGGGATCAGGGGTGTATTGCCTTCTAGGAGGGTAATTACAGGGGTTTTACTGCTTACGGGCAGAAATTGGCGATATTCTTCGATCAAACCGCGCCAGCCGCCGATAGACGAGGATTTAGTGGGTGATTGGGGGATCGATCGAGAAATA
>NZ_JASJFG010000816.1:0-2972 GCF_030065375.1 Microcystis sp. M49636_WE2
AGCTACAGGCTCGCGGATACCGTCGATATCTACGGGAGGAGCGGCGATAAAGGCGATGATGAAGCAGGTGGTGGCGGTGAGCAGGGTGGGGATCATGATCACACCGAACCAGCCGACATAAAGACGGTTGTTGGTGCTGGTGATCCACTGGCAGAACTGCTCCCACAGGGAAGCGCTTTCGCGCTGTTGTAGAGTTGTAGTCATGGTTGGATAATTTCTGTATGTATTTGGTTGTCAAGGTTCGTTGTTTGACATGAGTTAATACTATCGGCTTTTTATAGTTATGTAAAGGGGTTTTAAGAAATGTTTTTTTATCAATGTCATAACTTCTACTTATATAATTGATGTTCAGGTAAACTAGAAGCAGACAAATTCTGCAAAAATAAGCGATGATACCCGAAATTACTGCAAAACTATTGGAAGCGAAGAAGGAAAAAGGCCTGAGTTTCGCTGACCTAGAAGCGATTCTAGGACGAGATGAGGTGTGGATTGCCGCTGTTTTTTACCGGCAAGCGAGCGCCTCCCCAGAGGAAGCGACGAAAATTGTGGCAGCTTTGGGATTGGGAACCGAAATCATCCCCTCCTTAACCGAGTATCCTGTCAAGGGATTAGGTCCGGTTGTCCCCACCGATCCCCTGATTTATCGTTTCTATGAGATCATGCAGGTGTATGGAATGCCCCTAAAATCGGTAATTCATGAAAAATTCGGCGATGGTATTATGAGTGCGATCGATTTTACCCTCGACGTGGATAAGGAGGAAGACCCTAAAGGCGATCGCGTTAAAATTACTATGTCGGGTAAGTTTTTACCCTATAAGAAGTGGTGAGTCCGGCCAAAGTCAACGGTAAGGAATTTCTATTCCTTGCCGCTCTTGCTATTTTTCTTAACAAAACTTAACAATTGACGGCAAAATTTTGCTTGCTTTTTTTGGCAGATTTTGGGACAATATTTTTAAAAGAGTTTACTAATAATGGAAATATAACCACTTAATAATAAACGCAACAGTCCCATTGTAAGAAAATAATAACCCAAGCCGCCGCAAAAGTCAAGGGATCTCTCCTAATTATGCTGTGAAACTTCTAATTCCTTGAGCGGTGAGGGTTTGGGGAGACTTTTCAGTGATCAGCTTCTGAAGGCAAAAGGCAACAGACAACAGGCAAAAGAAAGAGTCTGACAATTCTCCTGCCTAAAAAGAAGGTTAGAAACTAAGCACATCAAAGCTTTTAGCTTAACCAATTAGGTTTTAGATTCGGTCGAGTAAACAGTAAACAGTATATTTTGAGCCAGAAATACAATCACAAACTCCTCATGAATAGGTTGATGGAAAAATTATTGCTATGATAGTAGGAACACCGACTAATAATCGCATTATTGCTAATTTATTAGTGGCTTTATATACCGCGCTCACAAATCAATGTTATGCCGTTTTTGTCACTGTTCAGCGTTTATGGATACCTGAGCGGCGAATGGCCACTTATCCTGATATTATGGTAATGTCTGAACCTCTGACTTATCAAGAAAGACGCACAGATACTTTTAATTATGATCAAGAAGATAAATTTACTGCTTATCGAACCATTCCAACTTTTCAGGAATATTTATTAATTTCTCAGGAAAAATGTTATATTGAACAGTTTCAAAAAGAAGGCGATTGCGGGTTTTTAAAAGCTTATAAAAATCTTCCTATAATAACTTTAAAATATTTGCGGGTTGAGGTAGAGATAGCAGATATTTATAATAATGTAATCTTCGACAATAGTTAAAATCTATAAGATTTTAATCACAAAAACTAATAAATTTGCTACGTCATTAGCTTTTAAGCCAACATCTTGATAAGGTTCAGCAACCCATTTATTTCTAATATCTTCTTTGCTCATACCTTGAGCAATTAAATCGACAAAATGAACTTCTGATTCATCAAAACGGAGGGCTATTGTTTGGTAATTTTTTTGTTGGTTACTACAGGTTAAAATAAGACGATCAAGACGAATTGTGTAAGTATCCATAAAACCATCTTTATCTTGATCATTTCTAAAGTTTTCAAAAGAAACATATCCCATGTTTAAACCTGGACTCAAAAAAGTTGATAAATTAGTGTCATAATTCTTCAGCTTATGAACTCTTTGACTTTCACTAAGTAAAATGACATCTTCTCTAAAATCATTAAAGTAAATTAAATTTTTTCCATGTTCGAGTGTATCATTATTAATAATCATTATGACAAAAGTAGCAGTATTTCCTCTGAGAAAATGCTGATAACTCTTTTGCAAAAGTTTATTTTTTTCATCCTCCGCAAGATTTTCTAAGGCTACTTTATAGGCTACAGTAGCATCAATAACATCTTTGTTTAAAGGGATCATAATAATTTTAGATGTTAAATTGCTATTGAACCATCCGCAATTGACATCGGCTTCTCTATATTTTAAATTAGCCTCTAAAGCAACCTCTAACGCATCACGCATTTGAGCAATTTTTGATTCCTGCTGTTGCTTATCGTAAAAAGCTTGATCACAGGACGTTAAAGATAACATTAGACTTAGGATAATTGACAACTTGGCAATTTTTATCATTTCATTGTCCTCTATTTAGTAAATTTTATAAGGTCGAAAAATCAGCAAAATCTACTCCTCTATAGATTTAATGTACATCTATAGCGTTTCCTGTTCACAAGAGGTACATTCTCAATCCTGAAAAGCTTAATCAACAAAGGTTAAAGTGTGCCTCGCAGATGCGAGAACCGCTATAACTTAAATAATCAGCCAACAGTAGTACAAAAATGTTATTGCTGATATACTAGAATCTGTACTATCACACATTTTCTTTAGATTGGCTAAATAAAGCCTTGAAACTGCTTAATTACTTAGGATACATCGTAGTCTTGAGTTTAGTCAGTCGGAAAAGTCGGAACTTACAGCCAAACAATTGATCTGAAATATCGGAAATATCAGCTAAAATAAGTAAAAAACTTACC
>NZ_JASJFG010000801.1:0-1782 GCF_030065375.1 Microcystis sp. M49636_WE2
TGGGATTCCCTATCGCATTGTCACGGGTAAATCTCTCAAATCGGGTAAGGTGGAATTAGTCGAAAGAGCCAGTAAAAAAGCGTCAGAAGTAGCAATTAATGAGGTGGTTTCCTATTTAAAAACTGCTATTTCAAAGGTAAACGCTTCTGATTAAGTGATTAAATATACAGATAATTTTGCCTGTTTATAGTTCTGATGATCGAATATGAGTCGGGGGACTTCCTGTCATAAAGGGCATCTCAAAAGCTATTGACAATTGGCCAATTTTGTGATCCGCGTGGGCATTTTAAGTGATACCAGTCAATCAGAATAGTTACGAACTCGACCTATTTGGTCGATTATTGCTTAACAATTGAGATGGCAAATTCTACTCAAATATGCCTGAATTGCCATCTGGGTAGGCAACCCACATAAAGTTCATTTTGTCAAGGATTGTTAGGATGCGCTTACCCTGGGATGCTAATATGCCATAGAGTTTTTTATCTTTGTGTTCGAGGCAAAAGGTGCGAAAACGTTGCAAAACACTTTTTATACTAAATCTGGTTATTAAAAACTGATTATTTATTCCCTTGTTGACTAATTTCCTTCAGTTGTTTGTCAGTTTCTTTTTGGGCAGCAGTTAATTCGGCTAAGATTCGCCATACGTCTTCTGATGTAGTTGCCATAGATGATTTTTTTCCTCTGATTTGTTCTATTACTATTTTACTAAATTCTTCCTATTCATGAAGAAAAAAGTGTTTTTTCCTGTGGGGAAGAGAGCAATCACATCTAAATTTTTAATAGATTTGAGGTTGAAAATTATCGGGAATATCGAGTTCAAACACTTGGTCATGAATCCGAGCCACATAAAACCCTTCTTGCAGAATTTTTTCGCGTAATCCTGGGGATACATGAACCGCCGCTAATATGCCATAGAGTTTTTTATCTTTGTGTTCAGGGAAAAAGCTGCGAAACCGTTGCAAAATACTTTTTAATTGTGTAATAGATTCCTCTCTAGCATGACTTTTAACCTCGACGATATAGGCAGTATTTAACTCACCATTAGTATAGGCAAGGACATCAATTTCTAGGTTTTGTCCATCTTCGCTGGCTCGCACACTGGGACTAACAACTTTCATGCCGAACCGTTGTCTGAGAATCGTTTCCATTGAAGGGAGAGCAAGTCCTTCGGTAAAGCTGCCGAATTTTGCCCCGAGTCCCCCAATTTGCTGACCTAATTCTTTGAGTTGTTTGTCAGTTTTCTGCTGTTGTCGGTCAGTTTCCTTGATTTGTTGGGCGTTTTCCTTCTGTTGTTGACTAACTTCCTTCAATAGTAGGTCAGTCTCCTTCAGTTGTTTGTCAGTTTCTTTTTGAGCAGCAGTCAATTCGGCTTGAGCAGTCGCTAATTCGGCTAAGATTCGCCATACGTCTTCTGATGTAGTCGTCATAGATGATTTTTTCCCGATGTCACCTATTAACTATGTTATCGGATTTCTGTGCTTGTCGAAGACACTGGGGAGCAGACTGCTGATTCAATTGGATAAGGCGGAGGCTAATTCATAGAACAAGAATCACCGCCACCAGCGACTAACATCCCTAATACTTTGATACACTTCTCTTAAAGCGACCAGTCCCCCAAAATGAAGGATTAAAGGGACTAAGTTGGGAATAGAATTAACAATTATCTTCATTCTCTTTGATTTTTTGACTAATTCATGACTGGTTCGCTGAACGCTGGAAAATGCTAACGTTGATGGGTTATTCATTTGACAGATCATAGAGTTCTAAGCCTTGAATAAAACA
>NZ_JASJFG010000926.1:0-3312 GCF_030065375.1 Microcystis sp. M49636_WE2
AGTGGCCGTTAGACGCGGTTACACGGAAACCGAGGCCGCTAAGGGTTTATTATCGGCTATTGAGACTATAGCTGAAATTGAGGGGCGATCGAGTCTCAATTTTAACGAGTTATTGCGCTGTCAAAATCTGAAAAAATTAGCTAATCTATCCTTTGTTGGTGTTCCCGATCAGGTGAGACAATCTTAAAGTCAGTTGTTTTGGCTATCAGCTTTCTTTTTACTGATTACTGATCACTGATCACTTAAATCCCTAACCTTAAAATAACTACTATAAAAATATTTTTCCCCTTGCCCAATGGCTGCAATTGACTCTCTAGAAAAAGCCTTAAAATATCACTTTGGCTACGATCAATTTCGACCGAATCAACGCCAAATAATTGAGGCTGCTTTAAACAATCAGGATTTATTAGTAATTATGCCCACTGGAGGCGGTAAATCTCTCTGTTTTCAGCTACCCGCTTTAATCAAAAAAGGGGTGACGGTGGTGGTTTCTCCCCTAATTGCTTTAATGCAGGATCAAGTAACTGCTTTAGCTGATAATGGTATCGGGGCAACATTTCTCAATAGCACTTTAAACGCTAAACAAGTCAGAGAAAGAGAATCTTTAATCCTGCAAGGGAAAATTAAACTGTTATATGTTGCCCCAGAAAGATTATTATCGCCTAGTTTTTTAGACTTTTTAGCTGTTATTGATAATTACCTCGGTTTAGCCTGTTTAGCAGTGGATGAGGCACACTGTGTCTCCGATTGGGGTCATGATTTTCGCCCTGAATATCGACAAATTAAACAAGTTCGTCAACGCTTTCCCTCCGTGCCAATTCTGGCTTTAACTGCCACGGCCACCCAACAGGTAAGGGAAGATATTATCCAACAATTGGGATTGCGAGATACTTCCATTCATATTGCTAGTTTTAATCGTCCTAATCTTTATTATGAAGTTCAACCTAAAACCAGTAAATCTTATCAGCAATTGTATCAATATATTAAAGGACAAAAAGGGTCTGGTATTGTTTATTGTATCAGCCGCAAAACCGTCGATCAAGTTGCCGAACAGTTACAAAAAGATGGTATTAATGCCCTACCCTATCATGCGGGTATGGAGGATCGGGAAAGAAGCCAAAATCAAACCCGTTTTATTCGGGATGATGTGCAGATTATGGTGGCGACAATTGCCTTCGGTATGGGGATTAATAAACCGGATGTGCGCTTTGTCGTTCATTACGATTTACCCCGCAATTTAGAGGGATATTATCAAGAATCAGGCCGCGCTGGTAGGGACGGAGAACCGGCTAAATGTACGCTGTTTTTTAGCTTTGCAGATGCCAGAAAAATTGAGTATTTTATTAACCAAAAAACCGAGCAAAATGAACAACAGAAAGCCCGCCAACAATTGCGACAGGTGTTAGATTATGCTGAAGGGACTGAATGTAGAAGATCGAGCGTCCTAGGTTACTTTGGAGAAAGTTTTGCGGGTAACTGTGGTAACTGTGATAACTGTCGGAATGGGAACAATTCTGAGGATTGGACAATCGAGGCACAAAAATTTTTATCCTGTGTGGCGCGGACGGGACAAAAATTCGGTATGATGCACATAATCAACGTACTCAGGGGAGGAAAAGGTGAAAGAATCACCCAATATCAACATCATTTATTATCCACTTATGGCATCGGTAAGGATAAAACTCTCGGGGAGTGGAAACGTTTAAGTCGTTCCCTTGTCCAGCAAAATCTACTGGTAGAAACTGAAGACAATTTTAGAATCTTGAAACTTAATCAACACAGTTGGGAAGTGATGCGGAAACAACGTTCCGTGTTTATTGCCGTCCCCCAAAAAGCTAACGGTCCAATCTTGGGAGACGACAATCCCAATATGGTGGAAAGTGATTTATTATTCGAGCGCTTGCGGCAACTGCGGAAAAAAATTGCCGATAGTCAAGGAGTTCCTCCCTACGTTATTTTCCATGATTCTAGTCTGCGTTTAATGGCCCAATCAAAACCCCGGAGTTTAGGGCAGTTTCGTCAAATTTCTGGAGTAGTACACAGCAAAGTCCAACAGTATGGGGATATATTTATAGCGGCAATTAATGATTTTTGTCAGGATAGTCTTCCCTCTACTCAATTCCTCACTCTCCAATACTATCAAGATGGTTTGAATGCGGAAGAAATCGCTCGCAAAAGAAGCTTAAAAGTCTCAACCATCTATGAACATTTAGCTAAATTGCTAGAAGCGGGTTACGAAATTGATATTAATCAGTTAGTCTCTAAAAATAAACAGGAATATATTCGTTTAGCGATTAAAAAAGTTGGCGTTCAATCCCTGAAAACTCTCAAGGAAAATCTGGGAGATAATTATAGTTATGAGGAAATTAAATTAGTTGTTGCTTGGCAAAGACGACTTTAAAAACTATAGGAGAGGGGGAATTATAAATTATGAATTATGAATTATGAATTATTAAGTGGGGAAGTGGGGAAGTTTTTTCAGTGTTGCCAAAGGCACGGCGTAGCCGTCCAGTAAACAGTGAACTGATAACTGATCACTGATAAGTAGGTAGGCGTTAAAAATTATCAGACACCACCCTTATCAAGGGTAGGGTTGATTCATGAATCAACCCTACCTTATCAAGGGGAGCAGGGGGGATCGAACCTAAAATCCATTTTTAATTTAATTATAACCAGCTACTTAACTGATAACTGATAACTGAATTAAGCAGACCCTATTTAGGGGACAAGCGTTCTTGAATTTTATTAATCGCCCAGCTTAAAATCGCCCCCGCAATTAAAATACTAATAGCAGGATTGAATAGGGGCAGCCAAAGACGCTGAAAAAGTTTAAATCCTAGGGGAATTCCTGTGGATTCACCGATAACAGCCACGGCAAACCAGAGAAAACCCGCTATCACTAAAAACACATCAAATATTAAGATTCTATTCAACCACTTGACAAATTGCTCTTTCATTGCATCAAAAACTTAGGTTATTTATACAGTTTATTCAGGAAAAAGTATAGCACTGTCACCTTAATCCCAAGCTCTCCAGAGCCAAGCTAGTCCGGCAGTAATGATTAAAACTTTGGTTAACCAATCTCCCCAGCGCACATATAAAGTTCTCGTATCCCGTCGATAAATTGTTTCGCTATGGATTTGATATTTATCTAAATCCGATAGCCAAAGGTGATTACCGTGGGGATCGACAAAAGCAGAATAACCTGTATTGGTGGCCCGGGCCATCCATCGATCGGTTTCGATCGCTCGCATGGTATCCTGAGCATGGTGTTGAGCGGGCATGGCGTGGCTATAATGGGCGTTATTAGAA
>NZ_JASJFG010000275.1:0-4757 GCF_030065375.1 Microcystis sp. M49636_WE2
CAGTAGATTTTATCTCACTGGGTTGACCGGTTGGCACTTCGTCAAATTACGGATCAATACAAAATTATCATTTACAGATCTTTCTTGGTAACTTATGGCACAGCGTACACGCTTAGGTGAAATCCTTCGTCCCCTCAACTCGGAATATGGTAAAGTTTCTCCCGGTTGGGGAACTACCTTGCTGATGGGAGTTTTTATGGCTCTGTTTTTAGTCTTTTTGCTGATTATTTTACAGATCTACAACTCCTCCCTAATTTTAGAAGGATTTAATGTAGATTGGGGTCAGTAAGCAGATTCCAACAATCTCGTCGCCATTTTTGGCGGCAGAATTATCCCTCGGACTTTGGCAGGTGGGTTATTGCCCACCGCGAGTTTTTTATTAGGAGCAAAAACATGAATATTTTTGGGATTGGATTGCCGGAAATGGGGTTAATTCTCTTGATTGCCCTGCTAGTTTTCGGACCGAAAAAATTACCAGAAATCGGTCGCAGTTTAGGCAAAACGATTCGAGGATTTCAAGAAGCATCCAAGGAATTTGAAAGTGAATTTAAGCGAGAGGCCCAGCAGATTGAAGACTCGGTAAAAATCAAAGCTGAATTAGAAGAAAGTCAATCTCCTAGGGATCAAACTCGTTCCAGTTAAGAACTGTGTAGAGATGTAGAGTAGGTCAAATTCGAGGCTATCCGCTAGATTAACATCGAGAATGACCAGAGCCGGATTAAATTGGCAGTTTTACCATAGACCTCTTGTAAAAATCAAAAATTGTTGTTAGGGTCAGGAGTCGGTCGTCGGTCGTCGGTCGTAGGTCGTCAGGAGATTATTTTATTTATTCTTCCCACTTCCCCACACCCCACACCCCACACCCCACACCCTACCCCCACGAAAAACTTTTTCAGCAGACCCTAAGTAGGCAGAATACATCATTAGTTTGAGAATTCCCAGAAGGCAGGGAAAAAATGACTATTTCCTTGCTATAAGTATTGTAGATGTCAAGAGTGGTAAATGAATGTCTATAGTGGTATCCCCCGAACAAGTCCATCAAATCGTCAACAACCTCCATCACGATCCCTTTGAGGTTTTGGGGGCCCATCCCCTAGAAGAAGAAGGAAAAGTAAATAAATGGGTTGTCAGAGCCTATTTACCGAAAACCACGGCCGCTTGGGTTATTTTACCGTCCCAAAGACAAGAATATCCCATGACGACCGCTTATCACCCCCATTTTTTCGAGTGCGTCATCGATATCGGTGAACTGAACAATTATCAATTACGCATTCACGAGGGGGAACAGGAACGGGTCATCTATGATTCCTATGCCTTCCGTTCTGCCAAACTGAGCGATTTTGATTTACATCTGTTTGGGGAGGGCAACCATCACCGCATTTATGAAAAATTAGGGGCGCATTTAGCTGAAATCGAGGGTATTAAAGGGGTTTATTTCGCAGTTTGGGCCCCTAATGCCCGCAACGTCTCGATTATTGGTGATTTCAATAACTGGGATGGTCGTGATCACCAAATGCGGAAACGTAATAATATGGTCTGGGAATTGTTTATCCCGGAAATCGGTGTTGGCACTAAATATAAATACGAGATCAAAAATTGGGAAGGTCATATTTACGAAAAATCTGATCCCTACGGTTTTGCCCAAGAAGTACGCCCGAAAACCGCCTCGATTGTGGCTAATTTAGATAGCTATACTTGGAATGATAGCGATTGGATGGAAAAACGCCGCCATAGCGATCCTTTAACTCAACCGGTTTCCGTCTACGAATTACACCTCGGTTCTTGGCTGCACACTTCTAGTGCCGAACCCCCCCGTTTACTTGCCGGGTCCGGGGAAGCGGTTCCCGTGTCGGAATGGAACACCGGGGCGCGCTTTTTGAGTTATTACGAGTTAGCCGAAAAACTGATTCCCTACGTTAAAGAATTAGGTTACACCCATATCGAATTATTACCGATCGCCGAGCATCCTTTTGATGGTTCTTGGGGTTATCAAGTGACGGGTTATTTTGCCCCCACCAGTCGCTACGGCAATCCTGAAGATTTTATGTATTTTATCGATCAATGTCACCAAAATGGCCTTGGTGTGCTAGTGGATTGGGTCCCCGGTCACTTCCCCAAAGATGGCCACGGGTTAGCTTTCTTTGACGGGACTCATCTTTATGAACACGGCGACCCGCGCAAAGGGGAACACAAGGAATGGGGAACCTTAATTTTTAACTACGGTCGCAACGAAGTCAGAAATTTCCTGGTGGCTAATGCCCTTTTTTGGTTCGATAAGTACCATATTGACGGTATTCGCGTGGATGCGGTGGCTTCTATGCTCTATCTCGATTATTGTCGTAAAGATGGGGAATGGGTGGCTAACGAGTACGGTGGCCGGGAAAATTTAGAGGCCGCTGAATTCCTGCGTCAAGTCAATCATGTAATTTTTAGCTATTTCCCCGGAATTCTCTCTATTGCCGAAGAATCCACCGCTTGGCCGATGGTGTCTTGGCCCACCTATATGGGCGGTTTAGGCTTTAATTTGAAGTGGAATATGGGCTGGATGCACGATATGCTCGATTATTTCGGCATGGATCCTTGGTTCCGTCAATTCCATCAAAATAATGTCACTTTTAGTATGTGGTATAACCACAGCGAGAATTATATGCTGGCTTTGTCCCACGATGAAGTGGTTCACGGCAAAAGTAATATGATTGGCAAAATGCCGGGGGATGAGTGGCAAAAATTTGCCAATGTCCGGGCATTATTTAGTTATATGTTTACCCACCCCGGCAAGAAAACCATGTTTATGAGCATGGAATTTGGTCAGTGGAGTGAGTGGAATGTTTGGGGTGATTTGGAGTGGGGTCTTTTGCAGCATGAACCCCATCAACAGCTAAAACGCTTTTTCTCAGATTTGAACGCCACCTATAAGAGTGAACCTGCTTTATATACCCAGGATTTTGGTCAGGATGGCTTTGAGTGGATCGACTGTAGTGATAATAGTCATAGTGTCGTTTCTTTCCTGCGCTGGAGCAAAAATTGGCAGGAGTTTGTGGTGGTGGTCTGTAATTTTACTCCCCAACCCCACAGCCATTATCGCGTTGGTGTACCCCATCCCGGTTTTTATCAGGAAATCTTTAACAGCGATGCGGGTAAATATGGCGGTAGTAATATGGGCAACCTCGGCGGTAAATGGTCGGAGGAATGGTCCTATCATAGCCGTCCCTACTCGATCGATCTCTGTTTACCACCTTTAGGGGTTTTAGTTCTCAAAATCGATCCTCATGCTTCTGGGGAATAGGGCAGCTTTTTTCAGTGTTGCCAAAGGCACGGCGTAGCCGTCCAGTAAACAGTTATCAGTTATCAGTGAACATGGTAACTGTTTACTGGTAAGCAGCTAGACACAATTAACTACACATATAGTCATTTCAATTAAGATTGAGAATATCAATGCCAGAGTTCATAATGGTTTAACCGGTCTAGAGTGTATCAGACTTATCTGAAATGACTATATCTAACTACCTCTTGCATGAGTGCCTATCCTAACCAAGAAGTTAATTTTGTCCTATTACTGAACTGGTAACTGATAACTGGTAACTGATAACTGATAACTGATAACTGATAACCCCTAACAAAAAATTTTAGAGGTCATCTTGCGGAAAGTGGCCTCTTTTTTGGCTGAATTTTCCAGAAACTATTAAGTTGTTAGATTAGCGAGCAGTGTTTGCACCCATTCTTGAGCGAGTTCTTCCACGTTACCATTACTGTCGAGATGGCTAAGAATATATTTTTGTCGTTGGTGAGCTAATTCCGCGAGACTACCGATATGAACAAAACTTTCTGGTAAACGATCATTCTCAAAGGAATATTGACCGACGTGGATAAACCGGCATTCTAAGGCGAAAATTAATCAGGGGGAGAAACTGGTTAACCATTTTTCATCTCCCTTAATATTTCCTTACTTTTTCGTTAATATTTATGGTAGCAAAGCCATTAGATGGTCTGAACAGGTGCGGACAAGAAAGTCCAGAAAGTGGGCATTTTCCTCCGTTGATCATCGTAGCCATAAACAAGCAAAAGTTTCTGTATATTTGGTTACTAAATAATACAGATTTGCCCTGGATGCAGCCCGGGGAAAAGCCGGTCAAAAACTAACCCATCAGGATCACCGTATCGATGACGTGGATCACACCATTATCCGCCTCGATATTACCCGCCACCACCGTGGCATTTTTCACCTCAAAACCTTCGCTACAATCGATGGGAATCGGTGAACCCTCTAGAGAAGTCACTACAGCCAATTTTGCCAAATCTTCCTGCATATATTTGCCCGCAACGACGTGATAGGTGAGAATTCGGGTTAATTGGGGGATATTCTGCACTAGGGTTGTAATCGTCCCGGGGGGCAATTTGGCAAAAGCTTCGTCGGTGGGGGCAAAAACCGTGAAGGGGCCGGGACTTTTTAGGGCATCCACAAGATTAGCGGCTTGTACCGCCGTCACTAGAGTTTTAAAATTATCGGCACTGACCGCAATATCGACAATATCTGCCATAAACTTGACTCGATCCTCAAAAAAATCATCTATTTCAGATTTTAAACTTAATCTTGTCCCAAAGATCGTTCTAGATAAGTAGGGTGTGGGAATTATGAATAATGAATAATGAATTGGGGAAGTGGGGTGTGGGTTGTGGGGTGTGGGGTGTGGGATGTGGGAATTATGAATTATGAATTATGAATTGGGGAGAGGGTAGAGAGGAGAAGGGGAAAATAA
>NZ_JASJFG010000265.1:0-2259 GCF_030065375.1 Microcystis sp. M49636_WE2
TGAGTTACTCCCCTCGGCAACAGGTTTCTGTGGAAGGGAAAATAGCGCACTTTTCGATTTTCCAAAAACCACGATTCTTTTAAGAAATGCTTTAATCGAGTCTTATAGACGACTATAACTCACTCGGTCACTCTCTGACAATACGATGATCGGGGAAAAATGATCGATTAACAGTTGACTGGAGATACTGACCATAAAGCACTAAGGGACTTGCGTGGGAATAATATCCCAGCCAGAAAATCGCTCTGTAGAAGAATCAGACCGGCCAGATGGCATATTATCAAAGCGCAAGTCCCTTAGCTGCGGAGGCGCTCGAAGGCTCTCCCCCTACTTAGAGTGATCAGCAAACCTGAACGCTCGGAGGGCGCAAGCATTGCGCCCCTACAGTAACGGATTTTGTCCACAATGTAGGGGCGAACTGCGTTCGCCCAAAAGGTAGATTATCAAAGCGCAAGTCCCTAAATAATCACTCATAATCTAGTATGACCTGCACCCATTTGGGCGGACGAGAAATCGGATTACCAAGGCGATCAAGAACTAATAACGCCACTAAATGCACGGCGAATAAGTATAATAAACTATTGACAAATATACCCACAACTGCTATCGATTGCACTTGCAGCAGCGTCGGTTTAGCGAGAATCCCTAACCAGGTGAAAATCCAATCAATAAAATTAGTCGCTTGGGTAATCACATATAACCAGAGATTTTCGCCTAAAAGAATTGAAAACAGCCAAAAACGAAAGAATAAACCAAAAGCACCCAACAGTCCCCCAGTCAAGATAGAAAATTCCCAGCGCGCACCCCGGCGCCAGCATAGCCCCAATTGTACCCCCATCAGGCCGTGGGGAATCAAAAAGACAATACTGCGAGTCGGTCCCATCAACACCGACAAAAGTAAACTAGAAACTAATGCTGTCATCCAAGCACAGCGAGCGCCCCAACGTAAATAGGCTAAAGCGACAGGAATCGGGAAGAAAACCCTTAATAACGGTCCGAGGGGAAAATAATAATCAATTAACCAGATTAAACTGGTAGCACTGGCCAAAAAAGCCGTTTCCACCGTGATCAGGGTAGCGATAGACTTGAGAGGAGATGGTTGGATAGGTTTGGCAGTGGGTTTATCTAGGGGTTTCCCCTCTTCCCCCAGATCTGCCCAATTGGTTTCATCTATTGTCTCTTCTGAGGATTGAGCGGGAGAATTAGCGTTAGAATCATTCATTCTATCAGTTATCCGGTGGTCGGGACGGGTTGGCCGGCTATTCTTAGCTTAGACTTGCGACTCCCAGTCAGGCAAGAGGCAAAAAATAAGTAGGTAGGTGTTAAAAATTGTCAACCCCCCCTTATTAAGCTATCGATTAGTCAGATCTTTCTTAACAAAAAGAGAAGAAACTTAAAAAAAGGGGAAACGATTGATAAGTATAGTTTTGAAAGAAGGAATTAAGGTGGAGGTGAGCAAAAAAATGGAGAAATGGGCAGCCCAAGAATTACAGTATGCAGACCTAGGGGACACGAGAAGAAAGAAAGGATTAATCAGTATCGTGGAAAACTTGGCCAGCCAACCTAGTATAAGTGTCTCACAAGTATCGGGAAATCTAGCCGCCGCCAGTGCCACCTAAGACTTTTGGAACTAATTGCCGCCCAAGCTAAAAGTACAGTAGAAAGAATCAAAGAACATCCAATAGTTTTGGCAGTTCAAGACACAACCAGTTTAAACTTAATAATTGCTTCTCTTGGGGTTTTTTAGGGAGAAAAGGTGACGATGAACCCAGCGTTGAAACTATGAAACTATTTGGTTGGGACTGCGAAGGTTAGATGATATCAGCGAGACTTGGAAACTATCGGATCAAATTAGTTCCCCCATAGAACTCCCTTGAGCCATCCGGCACACTTTTTTCTTTTTGTCAAATTTTATGTTAAGAAAGATGTAAGTAATGGATAGCTTAATAAGGGGGAATCTGACAATTTTTAAAACCTACCTACTTAGCTATCTAGGGACTATTTCTGATAAGATTTAATTTTATACTCCCATCTCCCATGTCGTTAATTCAATGGTATCCCGGTCATATTGCCAAAGCGGAAAGAAAACTCAAGGAACATCTTAAACTCGTGGATGTAGTCTTAGAAGTGCGCGATGCTCGCATTCCCTTAGCTTCCCATCATCCGCAGGTGGACGATTGGATTGGCAATAAACCGCGCTTGTTAATCTTAAATCGTCTCGATATGATTCCCGAATCTGCCCAGCAACAATGGGTAACA
>NZ_JASJFG010000131.1:0-1256 GCF_030065375.1 Microcystis sp. M49636_WE2
CTGTGATCGGGGTTTTGGCGGAATCACTACGGCTAATTTTACCGCTAACTCTTGCAGGACTTCTCCGGCTGATTGATAACGTTTTTTGGTGCCAAATTCAATTAATTTATCTAAAATTTCGCCTAATTCAACACTAACAGAATTATTAATCAGGTGCTGTCTCCATACCCATTCATGTTCACTCACATCGAATAATTCAAAGGGAGATATTCCCGTTAATAAATAGATACAAGTGACTCCCAAACTATATAGATCACTGCTATTAATTGCTTTGCCATTGCCTTGTTCTGGAGCGATATATCCCGCCGAACCGATCACTGTTCCTGTCAGGGAAAGATTAGCAATGGTTATAAATTTAGAGGCACCGAAATCCACTAAAATTATTTTATTATCGCTGGGTCTCCTAATTATATTAGCTGGTTTAATATCTCGATGAATGACTCTTTTCGCATGGATAAAATCAAGAATTGGCAAAATTTCTAATAAAAGATGTTTGATCTTTTCTTCATTGAAAACTCCTTCGCTTTGTAATTCTTGTTCTAGATTTTGTCCTTCAATATATTCTTGAACACGATATTGTCGCCCATCATTGCCGGTAAAATAGGCATAGAGCGAGGGAATTTGTGGGTGTTGACCGGGATTATCTAAACTAATCGCTTCTTCTCTAAATAATTCCGCAGCTTTCTTGAGAGCATTACTATCTTGAGCGCTAGGAAAAAATTGTTTAATCACACAATAAGGTTGAGAAGGTTTATCCTCATCAATTGCTTGAAAAGTTTTACCAAAACCTCCTTGACCAATTAATTTTATAGAACGATAACGATCTTTTAGTAATAATTCAAAACGACATTTTTGACAGAATTTATCCGTAGGATCATTGTTATATAGACAATCGGGATTAAGACATAAACTCATTGTTAGTTCAAACAGGGATAGGGAAGATGTTTCAGTGAGCAGTAAACCGACAACTGATAACTGATAACTGATAACTAAATCGAGGTTTCTTCCTCTAGCCAAATTTCTGGCTGTTGATTTAATAAAAGCTGGGCTGCCTCTAACATATCATCGACAATATCGCGCAAATCTGTCTTATTATCGATATAAGCTTTTAACGCTTCCATCGGATCTAATTGATTACCCACCCCTAATTCCGGTAAACGGGGACGGGTTAATTGACTAATTAATTCCGCCCGAATACTATAGCTATGGGCAGTTTTTAACGCTTCGTCAAGCTGATTGGTGTTGATTAGTTCTAA
>NZ_JASJFG010000909.1:0-5156 GCF_030065375.1 Microcystis sp. M49636_WE2
ACACCATGAGTCTATCTTCAGAAGCCTATCGCCAAGCCCTCGTGCGGGATGGAGAACGGCGCTATCGCGAATGGCACCAAAATTATCACAACCAATGCCGTCAATCAACGGCTGAATACCAAGCTCGTTCTGCCCAACAACACCCAACAAACCAACAACGTCCAACAAAGCCTTGGATTTCCTCGGAAGCCTACCGCCAATTTTTAGTCAAAGATGGGGAGCGGCGTTTTGCGGAATGGCATGGCCAGTTTTTAGACTATCAAAGACAATTTCTGGCCAGTCAATCCACCTAAACGGATGTCAACAAATCCGCATTACAGCAATCTCTGAAAATAGTGGCTACAGTCCACGAAGAAATAGCTAATACCAATTTTCAATAGTCCTGGCAGGCATCCTACTCCCCCCCCCTTGCCCACCCGAATTCGGGTGGGTGAGGGGGGGGAACGCATATCAAACGCTATTGACAATCGGCCAATTTTGTGATCCGTGTGGGCATTTCAAGTGATACCAATCAATCAAAATAGTTACGAACTCTTAACATTTAGTCGATTTTTGTTTAACAGTTGAGATGAGAAATTATACTCAAATATGCCTGAATCGCTCTCTGGACAAGCAACTCACACGAGGTTAATTTTGTCAAGGGTTGTTAAGATGTGTTTACCTTACCATGTTGCTTATTCGGTATCAACTGTGTAAAATACTTATTAATAAAAATAATTGGCTCAAATCAGTCCTTAAACCTCTACCTTGATCATGACTTTTCTGATAAGTATCTCTTTGTGGCTCGTGGAGGGCCTACTCAAATATCAGCCTAGCACGGAGCAAAATCCCCCCACTAGTTTGCCTGTATTTACTTGTCCTAGTTGTGGTTCTCACCATACTATCAAGAACGGTTATATTCATAATGGGAAATCCAAACTTCACTGTGAAGAATGTGGTCAACCGTTTGTGATCAATCCCACTAATAAAACCAGATATCCCGATACCAAACAATTAATCGATCAACTCTTACTCGAACTAATTTCCTGACGAGGAATTGCCAGAGTAGCAGGGGTAAGTTGGTCATGGTTACGAAATTATGTCAACGTCTCGACTTCCCTCGACGTTGACCCTGAGCGAAGCCGAAAGGTCAACAATAAACTGTCGACTGTTCCCTGTCAACTCAAGGTTTCGGACAAACCAAAAGGTAAATTGCTCATAGAATGTGATGAGATGTGTCCTTTTGTTTTTTCTAAGACGATAAAGGTCTATATTTGGCTGGTAATTGATAGAAAGACAAGGGAACTTATTGGTGGCTATTTAGGATATAGGAGCCGCCAATCAGCTAAAAAACTTTTGCCAAGTTTACCCAGTGTTTACCGACAATGTGCTGTTACTTACACTCATTTTTGGGAGTCCTATAAGACAATAGTTCCGAGTAAACGTCATCGAGAGGTACAGCCAAGAACCTGGTCAAACTAATCTCACCTTGGAAGACTTGATAAGACCTTTCGACCAAGGATTTCTCGGTTGGTGAGAGAGATTCTATAAAAAAATGGAGAATCACCTTGGGGAGCCTTTTGGTATTTTATCCATGACTACAATGCACAGCAAAGCCAAGCATTAAGGCTCCATCACCACGGCTCTTCTCGACTTTGTGTGATAATTTTTGCTTATGGAATCGTGAAATACTTATCAGGCAAGACTTTTATTGCTATTTTGCTGAAGAAACTATCAGTATAGATCTCGTTTCCACACAGAAACCAGAAGAGCCTCACCACCACCGAATCACCACCCAGAAAAATCAAAAGGTAAATTATCCATAGAGTGTGATGAAATGTAGTCATTGGTTTTTTTAAGACGATAAAGGTTTACATTTGGCTGGCAATTGATAGAAAGACAAGGGAAATTATTGGCGGCTATTTAGGAGATAGCAGTCGCCAAGCAGCCAAAAAACTTTCGGCCCAGTTTACCCGGTGTTTACCGACAATGTGCTGTTACTTACACTGATTTTTGAGAGTTATATAAGACAGTAATTCCGAGTAAACGTCATCGAGTGCTAGGAAAAGAAACTGGTCAAACTAATCCCATTGTAAAGACTTAATAACACCTTTCGACCAAGGATTTCTCTGTTGGCGAGAGAGAATCTATCTTTCTCTAAAAAAACGGAGAATCACCTTGGCGCTGCTTGGTATTTTATCCATGACTACAATGCACAGCAAGGCAAAGCATTAAGCCTCCATCACTACTACAGAACCACAACCAGAAATTTTTGTCAAGTAAAAATTGTACCAAATTTAGATGAGCTTACCCTGTATAGATGATTTCCTGACCTCAGATCACATTTTATTCTCTTGTCAACTTTAATCTAAAAATCGAGAAAAAAGCAAAACCGCCCATCATACCATAAAAAAATTATGCAATAGGTCTAATGTATCGGACTTATCTGAGAAATCACTACACACTTCTTAACGAAAAAAACTGAGAATTACTACATACTTCTTAACGAAAAACAGCTAACTTAGGTATTGACAACGACAAATACAGGGTGTTATCTTTAAAAGTGCGGAAGTGATGAAGGCAGAAACCCCAAATAAGTTTCTGAATCCTCCATGACCTCAGCATTGTACAAACTCTATGAAAACAACAAAAAGGTATACCTACCATGGCAGTTGAAAAAACTAACTCTTCCTCTAGCTTGGCTGAAGTTATTGACCGTATTCTTGACAAAGGTATCGTTATTGATGCCTGGGCTCGCGTATCTCTGGTGGGCATCGAATTATTAGCGATTGAAGCTCGTGTAGTTATCGCTTCTGTTGAAACCTACCTCAAATATGCTGAAGCTGTTGGTCTGACTCAATCTGCAGCGGTTCCTGCTTAAGGACTGATTCCAGATTCTCCCATCTGCTGAGTTAAAACCCTACTGGGTTTTCCAGATTCTTAGCTTTTCTTTGATCCCTATTGAGTTTAGTTACCTCTCTCTTGGGGCGCAATAGTCTATAATCGACAGTTTGGCACGGCAACGGATAGCGAAACAAAGCTAGATCCATACAAATTATTTTTGTAAACGTGATTTTGTCCTTTGTAGCTAGGTTTACCCCCTACCACCAGAGTGTGGGACTAACTATTTTTCGGAATAGAAAGTCATTTTTGGTGTGGAAGATGCGCCCCCTGAGATGCGGTAGTTCGATAGATAAATTTTGGGATCAGCACTGTACACTTTCTATACAAACAACAAAAAGGTCTACTACCATGGCAGTTGAAAAAACTAACTCTTCCTCTAGCTTAGCTGAAGTTATCGATCGTATCCTTGACAAAGGTATCGTTATTGATGCTTGGGCTCGCGTATCTCTGGTGGGCATCGAATTATTAGCGATTGAAGCTCGTGTAGTTATCGCTTCTGTTGAAACCTACCTCAAATATGCTGAAGCTGTTGGTCTGACTCAATCTGCAGCGGTTCCTGCTTAAGGGTTGATCCCAGATTCTCCTATCTGCTGAGTGAAAACCCGACTGGGTTTTCCAGATCCTCGGCTTTTCTTTAAATCCCTATTGAGTCTAGTTACCCCTCTCTTGGGGCGCAATGGTCTATGATTGACAAGGTTGGCACGGCAACGGATAGCAAAAACAAAGCTAGGCCTATACAAGTTATTTTTGTAACCGTGATTTTGACCTTTGTAGCTAGGTTTACTGTCTATCGCCAGAATGTAAGGCTGACTATTTTTCTGAGTAGAAAGCCATTTTGGGGGTGGGATGTTGCGCCCCTCAGTCTGGGGTAGTCCCCTACCTCAACTTTGGGATGATAAGAAAAGTCGAAATCTGCTGTCTCTCCCCCCAGTCTCCGTGAAGGTTTTTCTAACGGGTGATTGGGTCAAATCCATTCCATAGTATTTAGTAATTGAGGACAACCCCATGCCTGCTCTCATGGAACAGTTCCGCCAGGATCGTTTATCGATTGCTGAAGAAGTAGCTAAACTCTCGCGAGAAGTACAATCTTTTCTGTTGGATGTCAAAACTGAAAGACAAAAACAAGCGCAAGAACAGGCAACTGCTTTGCGCCAATCTTTCCAAAAAGTTCAACAGGAAAGCCACTTGTTCTTAACAGCTACCCAAAAACAGCGTTTAGCTCAGGCGGAAAAGCAAAAAGAGGATTTACGTCAATTTCAAGAACAACGTTTAGCTGAAGCGAAACGGTTAGATGATGACTTACGTCAACAGCGTCTAGACCGAGCCAAACAGCTAAAGGACGATTTAAGTCAATTCCAAGAACAACGTTTAGCAGCAGCAAAACAGCTGGAGAACGACTTACGTCAACAGCATCTAGATCGAGCTAAACAGCTGAAAGAGGATTTAAGTCAATTCCAAGAACAGCGTTTAGCGGCAGCGAAGCAGCTAGAGGACGACTTACGCCAACTTCATCTAGATCGAGCTAAACAGGTGAAGGATGATTTAAGTCAATTTCAAGAAAGACGTTTAGCTGAAGCGAAACAGCTAAAAGACGAATTGCGTCAATTTCGTCAAGATTTGTCTATCTACGTTTTTGGCAAATAAATCTCTAGGTTAATTCCAACCCACTTAACCCTAGGGCTAGAGTAAAAAACCTCTAGTCCCTTTTCCTAGCTAAACTAGAGGACTATCTGAGAATACAACAATAAGCTTTTGGTTTTCAACCTACTATGCTGGTCCTGTTTTTCTAAGTTTCTAGACTCAACCTAGAAGTGCTGGGTTCCTATTTAGTCCGCTCTAGGTCTCTGGTAAATTAAGAAGTATATAAAACTTCACTTAGTTTATAGTTAATGTTGTCATTAGTAGTATTTTATAGCAGTTTTCATCAGAATGAGGCATGGGCAAGAGGCTTAAACCCTTTGTTGGCAAAACTTGTCGATACCTCAGTAACGTGAAAAGCGCTATATTGACAAAGGAGGTAAGTGAAAAGGACTGCATCTGCTTGGAGATTGTTATTGTTTAAGTCTTGAAAAGTAATCTAGACAATAATTTTCGACCCTTAGACCCTTGACTAATGAATATCCTAAAAATACCTTCATCGGAAATTTTGGGTCTGAAACCCCGCCGTTCTAGGTTGGCTTTACGTTAGAATTAAAAGGCCAGTCTCGAAAACCAAGTGGACGGCGCAGCACCTTGAAAACTCGGCTTAGGGGGTTCCGACCAGAAAAGCTTGG
>NZ_JASJFG010001028.1:0-4387 GCF_030065375.1 Microcystis sp. M49636_WE2
AGTCGGTAAACCCAGACGGGAAGCGATAAAATTGCCTTGAATTAAGGAATTACTAAAATCTAAACCTAGGGGTTGTTTAGCGCGATTAATTTGACCTTGAATCTGTTGATAAAATTGTTCTTGCAGTTCCTTATTTTCATCGCGGATATCGATAACCAAATTGGCTAAATCGATGGTAGTCATCCCTTCTTTAAGGACGGGTGCGCTTAAACGTTCCTGCAATAAAGTTACTGTTAAAGGAAGTCTATCCATTACTGCCAAACTAGGGAGAGAATGTACAGAGAAAAACAGAAAAACAATGATTAGTAACCAGCAGCCTTTCAACAACGCACCCACGACAGTTATTTTCCTAAACAAGCTTGGATAGCCATTTCTAAATCCTCTTGGTTTAAATCGGTGATAACAAAGACTTCCTGCACACTTTTTCCTGTCCTCGCAATCACCTTAAAACCACCACGAATTGGTACTGATATCCGCAATTGTAACCGCGGACAATGACCTTTTGAGCGAGAAAGTACCCCGGGGGTGACAGTGGTGATTCCCTGATAAGTAATTAACTTTTCTAATACCGCAATCAACCCCGGAATATGAGTAGAATGATTCCAAACTAAGCGACCATTATTCATAATTATGCGGCCTCTAGGGGAGCCATGGTTAATCCTTCCCGTCGCAATTGTTGGTGATAAAGTTCCGCTTGTTCTTGGGGACCTGTCCAGACAATTGCCTGTCCTTGGTAGTGAACTTGATTAGTTAATTCCCAAGCTCGATCGGTAGTCATATCCGGGATATATTTAATTAAACAATTGGCCACATGATCGAAGGTGTTAAAGTCATCGTTGAGAACAATAACTTTATAGTTGGGATAAGTCTTTTTCACCCCTTGGGTGGACTTATCTAAGGTGGTACTGGGTGCGCTGGCCATAAAAGTTACAATAGGTCAAGGTTTTTGCGGTTAAATTCGAGCATTTTGACAACAATTAAGCGGCAAAAGCCACAGAATTATTATTCAAAACTTGGTGATAGTAATTTAATAACTGTTTGGTGGCCGCTTGCCATGCCCATTTTTCCGCTTCTAGACGCGCATTTCGTCGTAATTCCTCTCTTTCTGCCTTGGCGGTTAGTAATCTTTGGGTGGCACTAATTAAACCCTTTTCATCCCTAGGATCGAAGAGATGACCATTAACTCCATCGGTGACAATATCGGGAATTCCCCCCGAATTTGCCGCCACCACCGGACAACCGGCAGCCATGGATTCTAAGAGTACCAAACCGAGGGTTTCTGTGCGTGAGGGAAACAGAAAAGCATCTGCGGAAGCAAAAGCGGAGGCTAATTCTAACCCCTGTAAATAACCGACAAAATGGGTATTTGTGTCGGCAAAATGACTTGTTAAAGCTTCCCGATGGGGACCATCTCCCACAATGGCAAATCTTGCTTCGGGAATCGCTTCTAATACTGGTTTAATGCGATCGATTTCTTTTTCGGCCGACACTCGACCAACATATAATAAGAGAGGACTATCGGGGTTATTTTGGGATAATTTCAGTCTCATAGCTGGGGATTTTAAATGAGGTTGAAATAATTCCGTATCGACTCCCCTTTGCCAAAGCTCTACCTTTTCAATGCCACGACTAGATAATTCTTGCACCATAGCGGTGGAAGTGCAGAGATTTAAACTTGCTTGATTGTGGGCCAGTTTTAATAATTCCCAGAGTAATCCTTCTAGGGAACCTAATCCATAGTGTTGTAGGTATTGGGGGAGATGGGTATGATAGGAAGCGACGAGGGGAATGTTCATAGTTTTGGCAAAATAAATGCCTCCCACCCCTAAAACAGCCGGGTTAACCACATGAATAATATCAGGTTTAAACCTCTCTAAAGCTTGACCGACGGAAGGCCGGGGGAAAGCCATTTTTAATTCCGGATATAGGGGTAAGGGAATCCCTGTAACTCCATGAATTTTAGCACCTTTGTACTCCTTTAAACCGCCATCGGGAGAGAAAACTAATACCTGATGACCTAATCTTTGTAGGTGTTCTACGGTATGTTTAAGACGGGTGACAATGCCATCGATTTTCGGTAAGAAGGTTTCTGTAAAAAGAGCAATTCGCATAGAGAAAACAAGGTTAAGTAATAATTAAGGACAAGCTTTTTTTGAGATAGCTAGGAATAATTACTGAATTTCTCAAGGCAATTAACTCCCCAATTAATCATAGATCAGAAAGGCCAAAGGTTTTAATCACTCGATCGCTACCTTCGATAACCACCGTCGCTCGATAATTATCGCCGATTGCCGCTGTCCATAATTGCCATTCCCCCGCCACATTGTCTAATTTTAAGGGATTGAGGCCCACTTCCACTCGATCGAGTCCCCCGCTAATTCCCGTTCCCAGTGCCTTTAAATAAGCCTCTTTTGCCGTCCATAATTGAAAAAATAGCTTTTCCTTCTCTGGGGACTTTTCAACAACCTCATGTTCCCTAGCACAAAAAAACCTTTTTGTCAAGCTATCTAAATCTTTCATCTGGCGCATTTTCTCTAAATCTACCCCGATGCGAGCGGTTAAAGTCAAGCCACAGATGGCCATATCTTCGGAATGGGAGAGATTAAACTGCAATTGGTAGTTAATACTCGGTTTTCCCCGCTCACTGTAGATAAACTCGATTTTTTCGGGACTTATCGCCAAATATGACCCTAAAATCTCGCGTAAACACCCCCTCGCCACCAAAAAACGCCGCTTGTGTTCGGGAAAATGGTAACGATTAGCTCTAATTATTTCATCTTCCGAGAGCAAAGAAGCCAGTTTTTCTAGTCTATCCCCAGAGGGATCAAGACTGATAAAATAGAGATGAACCTCATCGGTAGATATAAACATTAAACTCAAAAGCGCTCAAATAATTAATTATCGGTAAATTTTACCGTAAAATGAGAATTGCCGATTCAAGAATTTATCCACCTTCTAACTCTTGACTTTGCAGCACACCTATGAACTTTTTTCATACTGAAGACCATCTCCAACAGTTCGGTACAGATATTTTAGAAACAACTTGGCGAGAATTTCCCCAATTAGCTCAAGAACAAATTGCCCTAACTTGGATAGTATATGATCCTCCCGTTGTCGTCAACACGGGGGGAGCAATTTCTCACGAAGAATTCTGGAAATATTCCCCCCGCGGATTTAGTTATCGCGGACAAGAAAGAACCTATCCCGCTAGTTTAGTGAAATTGTTTTATCTGGTAGCAATTCATGAGTGGTTAGAGGGGGGAATGATTGCCGAAAGCAGCGAATTAAATCGCGCCATTCGTGACATGATTGTTGACTCTAGTAATGATGCTGCCAGTTTAGTTGTAGATCTGGTTACGGGAACCACTAGCGGTCCAGAAATTGCCGCCAGTCCCTTTGAAACTTGGAAGCAACAACGCAACATAGTTAATCGTTATTTTCAATCCCTAAATTGGCCGGAATTAGCGACAATTAACGTTAATCAAAAAACTTGGTCTGACGGTCCCTATGGACGTGAACGCGCTTTTTTAGGGGAATTAATGGAGAATCGCAATATGTTAACTAGCAATGCAGTGGCGCGTTTAATTCATACTATTATCGGGGGGATTGCGGTTTCTTCCCAACGTTCCCAGATGATGATGTCTTTACTAAAACGAAGTCTTAATCCTGCTGATTGGACAAGTCAAGGAGATGATACACAAATCTTAGGATTTTTGGGGCAAGGATTACCGGAAAATAGTCAAATTTGGTCAAAAGCTGGTTGGACAAGTCAAGTACGTCACGATGCAGCCTATATTGAAATTCCCCATCATACTCCCTATCTCTTGGTGGTATTTACCGAGGGAAAAGATAACAGTCAAAACCGCTCAATTTTACCTTTTATTTCCCAGAAAGTAGCCGAGAAAATTATGCAGATCCATTAATTTAAGCTGTGGGTAGGATGGTTTTCTCTGCTTGGTGCATCTCAATTTTGGAGAAGTATCTATATCACATTTGGGATCATGCGATATTACATTTGGGCGCACACAATATTACATTTGGGCACACACAATATTACATTTGGGCGCACGCGATGCGCCCCTACTATTGGGGCGATAATGTTATTGTAGGGGCGAATTGCATTCGCCCTCTTTTAATAACTTCTGCTGCTCACCAATAGGTGAGAGATAGGGTTCTTTATTGCAGCTGAAATACTTGATTAAGTAAGGATTTACGGCTCTTCGGTTTGTCTTATGCAACGGACAGAATTATAAGAGATGAAACCCTTATAGAGAAAGATATTTGGCGATTTTTGTCAATTGTTTTTGATCTAGAGCGAACTAATCAATTAAATCTCTTGCCAGATAAGGATTTAGTCGATTTATGCCCCCCTATCGAACCATACCAA
>NZ_JASJFG010000026.1:0-2354 GCF_030065375.1 Microcystis sp. M49636_WE2
ATGAGAACAAACTGAGCTTGAGTAATTTTTTCGCCTGCTTTAACGATAATTTGACCGGTTTGAGCGCTAGACATGACCATATCTACCGCTTCCACCGCTTTAGCGGCTTGTTCTTTGGTTGCCTCCCGATCTTCTATCAGGTTCGCTTCTCCCTCCAGGGCCGCTAGAAGGATATTTTCGGCTAAAGACTGCTGGCGACCGGTTAGGCGATCGCTGCTAATCTGCACGGCGATGGTATCCTGTAGGTGACTGGTGGAAATCCCCGGGGGAATGCCTTGTATCAAAATCCGGCGCCCCGCTTGCAGGATGGCTTTTTCTAGGTTTTGCCACTCTCGATCGCCCATTTGGGCCACTGCGATCAGATCGGCGTATTTGAGTTTATTTAAGCTGGAATGCCGATAATTTTGGCTGGTTTGCTCCTTTATTTGCCGTAATTGCTCCAATCGATCGATAAATTGCTCAAAGCTTCCCTTCGTCACGCGCTGACGATAGGCTTGGATTTCGCTAACAGCATATTCCTGCTCTTTTGTCAAGAGGTTTGTAAAAGATTCTTCATAGTTGAGGCGGCTCTGTAGAGTTGACCATTGAGGGGCAGAAAAGGTGAGCAGCGTTTCCATTGTGGCGTTGGAAATAGTCCTGCCCATTAAAATGGAATTTTTTCGCAAAATTGGGCGAATTTGACTTAATTGCCCTAAAGTGTCCTGCAGCGATCGCTCGATCTGGTCGGTGGTTTGGGGGTCTCTTTTCAGCCGGGGAAGCAGTCCAGCCCGAATTTTTTGGCGTTTGAGGTCGGTGGTTTCTTGGTCTTGAAAACTGGCATCTTCGGGGGCGATAATTGTGACGGGGGAAATAGTCCCGACGGCCAATTTCGGCTGATTATAGAAACGATAACCGACCACGCTAGTCAGACAACCGACGGTAAACAGGAAGATTAAGGGTCGTCGCAGTTTACCCAGGGAGTAAGAGCGAGATTTTCGGGCAGAATCAGGAAAAACAGTGAAAGAATGCAGAAAATGATTCATAAATTCCAGCTAAATTCTATAAACTGCGCCACCATGCCCAGAGGAAAAATACCAGCAATTTGGTTTTGTGTTCCCTTTTCTATTTTAAGGACTCCCTGTGCAAAAAAATTTTTTCTCGAAAGGTATCTAGGGGCTGCTGAAAAAGTTTGTTGGTGGGGTGAGGAGTCGGTCGCAGGTCGGGGAAGAGAGAGGCAAAAGGCAAGGGTTTGGAACTACACAAGGGAGGGTCTTTCTCCGTTTCCTGATGGGTTAAGCAAGAGGTAGAACCTCTAGAAATGCGTTGCAAGGGAGACCCTTGCAACGAGGTACGAGGTAAATTATCAATAGCTCTAATCTATTTCTAGATTTTCTAAATCGGCTAAATCTTGTAATCTACCTGATGCTTTTTTGTTTTTTTTAAGATTTTCTAAGTCAATAAAGTTAACAATAATATCGTCAATTTTAACCTCAATTCTGGATAAGTAACAAGTTTGGAACTCTACCCCATCGGGGGTTGTAATTAAATCAATACGGTTAGGAGGATAACCTAATTGTATCACTTGATCTGGCGTTAAAAAGTCATCAATTGTTAATCCTAAAGAACCAAAACCGAACCCTTCTAAGGCTTTGATTAGATTATAGGCATTTAACGAACTCATTTCTATCCAAATATCAATATCTTTAGTATAACGAGGATAGCCATGTAAGGCAACGGCATAGCCGCCTAAGACGAGATAACGCACTTGATTATCGTTTAACAATTGTATAAACTCTTTGAAGTCTTGGTTCAGCATTATATTTATATTGATGATATTCTTGACGAATTTCTTCTAAGGCCGATAGTCTCGTTTGGTACGATTGACTACGCCAATAAGCTGTCTCCGTTTTGGGAGCTTTTAAGTTAACTTTTTGATAAGTGATTTTCATAGAGAGATTAAGTAGGTAGGCGTTAAAAACTATCAGACACCCCCCTTATCAAGGGGGGCAGGGGGGATCGAACTTAAAATCCATTTTTAATTTAATTATAACCCAGCTACTTAAGTGTTATTTTTCGCCTTTATTGTTTAAAGAGGGGTGGCGGTTTCTAGGGAAATTTTCAGATTCCTGTTCTCAGAAATCCTATAGTTAAGTTTTTCAAAACCAATAACTTCGCCTTTTTGATTTTTCATTAAAATAACTTCGTCGCCGGTTTCTTCGCAGAGATATTCTGAAGAGCGATCGCCAAACCACACGGTTAAGGTATTGCCCATCGGATCATAATAAACGTTTACTTCTGCCATAAAATTTCCCCTTCTTTAATTGCATCGGTGGGATAAGTGGTAATTAGGAAGCCATCACCATTGAGTTTTCGGA
>NZ_JASJFG010000822.1:0-7262 GCF_030065375.1 Microcystis sp. M49636_WE2
CATTTTCCGTCTGATTAATCACTGTCTCTAGACTGGTGCGATCAAATTTCATTAAGGCGGCCATTTTACCACCTTCGGCCGCATCCATCAAACGGGAACGGTTTTGAACTAGATTTAATCCTGTCTCAAAATTAAACACCCTGGCTGCATACAAAGCGGAATATTCACCGAGACTATGACCGGCAACTAGATCGGGAAAATGACCTTTTTCTTGCAACAAATCCGCTAAAATACTCTCCACCACAAATAAACAAGGTTGGGTATAAAGAGTACGAGATAGGGTTTCTTCATCCCCTTGACATTTTTCCCAGACCGACCAACCGAGGATTCTTTCTGCTATTTCTAATCTCTCTTGGCCAAGCGCACTTTCCGCTAAATCTCCAATCATTCCTAACGCTTGCGATCCTTGTCCCGGGAATATCCACGCTGTTTTCATAAGTTCTTAAAATAGATAGATAGATGTGTTTGGGTCAGTTATCAGTTATCAGTTATCAGTTATCAGATGTGAGTTTTTAGTTTACTGTTTACTGTTTACTGGTTACTGTTTACTGATCACTGTTTACTGTTCACTGAATTAATCTCCCCAACGGAAGATAATCCCACCCCAAGTTAAACCGGCACCAAAGCCGGAAGAAGCAATAATATCACCTTTTTTGACCTTACCACTCCTGACAGCTTCATCGAGGGCTAGAGGAATCGATGCCGCGGAAGTATTGCCATACTCGCTGAGATTGCTGATCACTTTTTCCCGAGGCAGTTTCAGGCGCTCGCTCACCGCGTCCATAATTCTTTGATTAGCTTGGTGCAGAACTAACCAATCGATGTCACTGGTGGTTAAATTAGCCCGATAGAGAGCTTTTTCGATGACCTCTGGCACTTTCGCCACGGCAAAACGATAGACTTCCCGTCCGTTCATCGTTAGAGGCTTATAGGTCCCTTTTTGAACCCTTATCCCCTCCTTAAGAGGCAATTCCTCCCCCTGATAGGCGAGATTAAGAGAACCATTCTGGCTGCCGTCACTATGGAGTTCAAAACCGAGAATGTTATCTTTTGTATCATTTGCTTGACAAAGAACCGCCCCTGCCCCATCACCAAAGAGGACACAGGTAGCGCGATCATTCCAATCCACCCAACGGGAGAGAACATCGGCCCCGATAACCAAGACATTGCGGTAAGTACCAGTACGGATAAACTGGGTGGCGGTGACTAATGCCACCAGAAAACCCGAACAGGCGGCGGTGAGATCAAAAGCGATCGCCCGATTGGCCCCGATCTGACTTTGAACTTGGGCCGCACTACCGAACAGATCATCGGGGGTAGAAGTAGCCAAGAGAATCAGATCGATGTCCCTAGGTGATACCTGAGCCATTTCTAGAGCCTTAATCGCCGCTTGGGCCGCTAGTTGGCTTAAAGACACCGATTGATCCGCTAAATGACGTTTACCGATGCCAGTACGACTTTTAATCCACTCATCGGAAGTCTCGACAATTTGGCTGAGTTCTTCATTACTAAGAAATTGCGCTGGTGTGGCTGATCCACAACCGGTCATGACGACTGCTGCCCCGAATCCGTTCAAAATATTCCCCCTTTTTCAGTTATCAGTTATCAGTTATCAGTGGGAAGTAGGAATTATAAATTCTAAATTATGAATTATGAATTGGGAGGTGGGGAGGTTTTCAGTAAACAGTGAACTGATAACTGATAACTGTCTCCCGTCTCCTGTCTCCTGACTCCCGACGGCTTCAAGATGGCTGACAGCTTAATCTTCACTGTTCACCGACAACTTTTTTAATTGATGATGGTGGTCATTGTAGGCTTGAATGCGCTCAGAAACGCGATTATCAACGGCATTTTTCGCCTGTCGGATAGCGTTAAAAATTGAAGGTGCTTGGGAACTGCCGTGACTGATCACACAGACCCCATCGACTCCAAATAACAGCGCACCACCGTGTTCTGCATGATCCATGCGTTGTTTGATCTGTTTAAGATTGGGTTTAATTAAAGCCGTCCCGACTTTACCCTGTATCCCCCTAGGTAATTCCTCTTTGAGAATTTGTAGGATAACCCCTCCCACCGCTTCGGCAAATTTTAACAGGACATTACCGACAAAACCATCGCAGACGATCACATCGAATTGTCCCGATAGCACATCCCGGCCTTCAGCATTGCCAATAAAGGGAATTTGCTGGTTATTTTCTAATAATTCGTAGGTTTTTAGGGCGAGATCGTTACCTTTGCTGGGTTCTTCGCCGATATTGAGTAAACCGACTTTCGGATCTTCAACACCCATAACGTATTTACTGTAAATTGTCCCCATTAGGGCAAACTGCTCTAAATATTTGGGTTTACAGTCCACATTCGCCCCGACATCGAGGATAATCACCGATTTACCCGCTAACATCGTCGGCAGCACCGCACCGATCGCCGGGCGATCGATTCCTTTTAAACGACCTAAACGCAGCAACGCCGCCGCCATGGCTGCCCCGGAGTGACCGGCGGCCACCACTGCATCGGCGCGATTTTGTTTGACTAAATCCATGGCCACATTAATCGAGGCCGCCGGTTTGCGACGGATAGCGGTGATCGGCTCTTCGTCCATAGCCACCACTTCCTCTGCGTGGACGATGGTGAGATTCTTGGGACGGGGATGATGCTGGAAATAAGCCTCAATCCGTTCAGAATCGCCGACTAATAATACTTCTACATCTAATTCTTCGGAAGCTCGCATCGATCCCGCGATGATCTCGTTGGGAGCGTAGTCACCTCCCATCGCATCTACCGCGATTCTTGCCCGATTTAATGCCGTTTCTGCCATTGAGTCAGTGGGATAGAAATCTTTAATAAGTTGAGCGGCAGCTCTTGAGAAAAGCTGGCCGATCGAGGATTAGTGTTTTCTGATCGAGCAATTGTTAAAAATTACCAATCATCTCTATACAATAAGGCATCATTGCGATTAAGGAAAAGATGTTCTCAGTTTTTAATTTGGCAGTTTTCGGCTTTCTCTTCGGTTGGCTGGGGGGGCAATCCCAACCGATCGCCAATATTCCCCTAATTTCTTGGCAAAATCAGCCTATTTTTGACCTTCCCACCGCTCCCGATCCCCGGGTGGCGGCGATCGTGGCCGATTATCTGCAAGACTTGACGAAAAAAGGTTTAAACTCTAGTCAACAACGGGTCTTAATTGAGACGGAATGGGCTGATTTAGCTGACCATCAGGGTAATCTGCCCGCTTCGGGGGCTTCTTTAACTAAAATCGCCACTACTCTCGCCGCCGTGGAAACCTGGCCTCTCGATCATCGTTTTGCTACTCGTTTTTACACAACGGGAGAGCTTAAAAACGAGGTGTTGGAGGGAGATTTAATTATTGAAGGGTCAGGGGATCCTCTCTTTGTCTGGGAAGAAGCGATCGCAGTGGGCAATGGCCTCGATCAATTAGGTATCCGTCAGGTCAAAGGCGATCTGATCATTACGGGTCAATTCGCCATGAATTTTCAAACCGATCCCCTCAAAGCGGGAGAATTGCTGAAAATTGGGCTTGATCAATCGAAATGGTCAAAAGAAACCCAAAAAGCTTTTCAGAGTCTTCCTAGCGGCACACAAGCCCCACAGGTGAAGATTTTGGGCATGGTTCGAGCCAGTCAAATTCGCCCCGAAAATGCCCGATTATTGTTGCGTCATCAGTCCTTAACTTTAACGGAACTGTTGCGTCAGATGAATATTTATAGTAATAACGTCATGTCAGAAATGTTAGCGGAGTTGCTCGGTGGTCCCGCGGCAGTGGACGCAATTAATACTAAAATTACTGGGGTAGGAGCGGAGGAAATTCAATTAATTAATGGTTCGGGATTGGGGGTAGAAAATCGCTTGTCTCCCCGGGCAGTTATTGAGATTCTGAAAGCATTGGATCGCAAGTTAGCCAATCAACCGATCAAAGTCGCCGATTTATTTCCGGTGGGGGGACGCGATACCAAAGGAACTATGCAGTGGCGGGCCATTCCTAAAGGAGTGATGATTAAAACTGGAACTTTGGCCCAAGTTAGTGCCTTAGCCGGAGAAATTCCCACCCAAGAAAGGGGTAAAGTTTGGTTTGTAATTATGAATGCTGGTAGTAGCAATATCGAGGGATTCAGAAATCAGCAGGACCGGGTGTTACAAGCTTTAGATCAACACTGGCAAATTCTCCCGGAAGCTACTAAAGGATCGATTCCTGCAAGGGCCTTTCTAGGTGATCCCAGTCGAATAAGTCAAGGTTTCTAAGGGGTTGATATCAACTTGACAATCAAATTTAGTTTGGTGGTGAGGAACTTTAGCAAGGTTTTATATTCACTTTTGCCGATAAACTGACTACTTTTCTGCCATTTTCTCCTTGTCTTTGCTGCCAATCGGTAAACAAATCATAGTGACAAAATTTTGCCAGTTTTTCCCGAAATTGAGCAAAGGATGTGATGTGTGGTTAAACGGGGTGCATCTCACATTTGCAGAAATACCGACAATCAGCAATTATCAGTGACTCTTAAACTGGTACAAATATATCAACAATCGCGTGTAAGCATCCCACCGAAAAACTAATGCGCGGGGGGTTTGGGGGCGGCGCCACGCCCCCAACGGGGGGTTTGGGGGGTAGAACCCCCCAAAGGCTTGGATTGAGTGATAAAATCGGAAGTGATCACCAATTTTAGAAGATAGTTTCCCTTTAAAAATCCCAACTCAGTAGATTTACAAAAATGAGATGTACTCGGTTAAACGCATCCAGGAATTTTTAAGGATAAAAACACATTTGCGGTAAACCAAGGGATTCTTCCCAACCCATCATGAGATTGAGACATTGTACCGCTTGTCCCGATTGTCCCTTAACTAAATTATCGATCGCTGACATCACTATCACCCGATCGGTTCTCGGATCCACTTCAATACCGAGATAACATAAATTAGTACCACAGGCCCACTTAGTTTGTGGATAGACTCCCCCCGGTAGGATTTTGACAAAGGGAGAAGCGCGATAAAAAGCATTGTAGATAGTGATCAAATCATCCCGCACCAGATTGGGATCCCGCAAAGTTGCGTAAACTGTGGACAGGATACCCCGAACCATGGGCATTAAATGGGGAGTAAACTGGACGCGCACCTCATGACCGGCTAAATCACCGCAAATCTGCTCAATTTCGGGAGTATGACGGTGTTTTCCCGCTACATTATAGGCCCCGATCGAACTATCTGCTTCTGCCAATAACATATTAATCTTAGCCTGTCTTCCCCCTCCCGAAGTTCCCGATTTGGCATCGATAATCGTGGTTTCCGGGACAATTAAACCCTGTTTTAACAGGGGAGAAATCGCCATTAAACTAGCAGTAGGATAACATCCGGGGCAACCGATCAAAGAGGCATTTTTAATATCTTCCCGATAAAGTTCTGGTAAACCGTACACAGCCGTAGATGCGATCGCTTGATCCTGACGTTCCTTGCCATACCATTTACTATAGGTTTCTAGGCTAGTAAAACGATAATCTGCTGACAGATCCAACACTTTACACCCTTTAGCGAGCAAAGGAGGGGCTAAATCACAGGCTAAACCATTGGGTAAACCCAAGAAAACCACTTGACAACGGGAGGCAATTATGTCTAAATCGATCGCCTCCACATTAAGATTAATACTATGACCGAGATGGGGATATAAATCACTGTAGGGTTTCCCCGCACTACTATCGCCCCCCAGATAGACTAATTCTACTAAGGGATGTTCTTTGAGCAAACGTACCAACTGTACGCCACCATATCCCGAAGCGCCGACAATACCCACTGAAACCTTCTGTCCTTGCGTCATTTCCCTTATTCCTAAAAATTCTTATCGTTAATATAACGCTTTGCTATGGCTGAATTTTAGCCTAACCAGTGGGATTTAAATCAAAAAACTTCCTGTAAAAACCCAGAATCTCGGCCGGGTTGTCCATAAAACGTCAATTTCTCTTGATCAATAGCCGGTTATCTTAATGATGAGGTACAAAGTTTTCCTTTTAGGGAATCGGTCATCGGGAGATGAGGCCAAATTAGGTTAAACTTCCTCTTTAGGAGAAAACCTGTGATTTAATCCTCCATCTTTACAATTTTGATCGCACCGTAAATTCATAATCTCCTCCCGGTTCTAATTGATAATCGTAGCGTTCTAAAAACCGATTCAAGGGTTCAAAAATCAAAGCCCTACCTAGGGAAGGTTGTACTAATAACTTACCTTGAAGAAAATGCCATTGAAACCGCCATTGATATTCTTCCGTCCGCACTTCCCCCTCTAATTTCCCCGTTTGCCAAGATTGCTTAATTATCCGCACATAAGCCGTGCTTTCTGGTCGATTGCCGCTACTCACCTGAACCCTACCTATAGATTAAATATCAAACATTAAGATAGCGAATTAATCCTTGTTTGTCATTACTTGCGCTAATTTTATCGACTTTATTCTGGGGCAGTGACTTCATTAACCTTAGAAACCAAGACATTTAATTGAAAAGGGCGCCCCATTTCCTTAGTAATGAATTCTTCCAACAATTCCACCTGTCTGGGGGTAATGCTTTCGGCGGTTCTTACTACTAATCTCACCCGGGGAGGTTGCTTGAGCCAATTAATCGAAGATTCCAATAATTCTGCCCGTTGAAAAGTAATCGTTCGTTGGAATAAAGCTTTTTTAATCAACCTTTCTAAGCGAGCTTGATTGGCCAGAGTGGCAAAACTTATTCCTAAGGGAATTAGCAAAACTGCTGTCAGGATAGAAGTCAAAATTAGAGCATTACGCGCCCGATGAAAATTAGAATAACCTGCCAGCAAAAAGACCAACAAACAGGAGAGAGCAATGCCTAATAAATTGGTAATATATAACAGAGTTGCCCCCAAACTTAGGACCCAATTGCCTTGGGATAATCCTAAACCAATCGTACAAACTGGCGGCATTAAAGCCACGGCGATTGCTGTTCCCGCTAAAGTACCTGAAATTTTCGGTTCTATTTTGGCATAACCACTGATTGCGCCCGCCGTAATTGCTACTCCTAAATCTAAAAGATTCGGTTGAGAACGGGCTTGAATTTCACTACCAAATTCAGAAATTCCGATCAATAATCCTAGCAACCAAGCTATTGCTAAAGCGATGATCGTACCAACTAAAATCGCCAAGGCCGACTTACGAATTAATCGCCAACTGCCAATTAAACCACCAAAAGCCAGACTACGAATCGGCAACATCAAAGGGGCAATAATCATCGCCCCAATAATCACGGCC
>NZ_JASJFG010001022.1:0-3128 GCF_030065375.1 Microcystis sp. M49636_WE2
CCAAGCTTTTCTGGTCGGAACCCCCTAAGCCGAGTTTTCAAGGTGCTGCGCCGTCCACTTGGTTTTCGAGACTGGCCTTTTAATTCTAACGTAAAGCCAACCTAGAACGGCGGGGTTTCAGACCCAAAATTTCCGATGAACTACTCGGCCGCAGCAGCGTTTAAGGGTTTAATGCTGACGATGCGACCGCCTAAACGGGTAATCCGACGCATTTCTTGATTCATGCGGCTATAGGGAACGGTCAAAAAGACACTGCCACTCTTACGGATAGAATAATCTAGGTTATCAGTATTGTCATTTTGACTCAAACCGACGACTTCATAGACAAAAAGGCGATTTTCTTTGGCACTAGAGAGACTTTGCATCGAAATGGCTCCTACATTGATGTTATAGTTCTCTAGTTTAGCCTAGCAGGGAGACTAGCAATCTAGTTAGGGTTTGCGGCAAAAAGTTTCTCGTGGGGCCAGGGTGTGGGGTGTAGGGTGTAGGGTGTAGGGTTTTATTTTAAGGTACTTTTCCCCTGAAATTTCCCCCCGATCCCTCCAATGGCTGGCACTTTTTGATTTTCCAAAAGTCTAAACGTCTTACCCAACAAGGTTTTTAGATTTATTCAGCCAACCCTAGTTAATGGCTGATTTACGGCCGTTTATTGTACCATAACGCTCGATCGCAATTGTCCACAGGCCGCATCGGTCGCTAAACCTCTGGAATAACGGACAGTAACGGCGACTTTTTCCTGTTCTAAAATAGTTTTAAAAGCCTTAATTCTCTTTTCATCAGGCCGTTGATAATCCACCTCCTGAATAGGATTATAGGGGATTAAATTGACGTGAGATTGAAAACCTTTCACCAGTTTGGCTAATTCCCCTGCGTGTTCAGGTAAATCATTCACTCCCGCTAAAAGAATGTATTCAAATGTCACCCTTCGTCCCGTGATTTGAACGTATTCCTGACAGTCTTGGATCAGATTACTTAGGGGATAATGGTCGGCACTGGGGATTAATTTAGCTCGAACTTGTTGATTAGAAGCATGGAGACTAACAGCAAAAGTTATTTGCAAATTATGTTCGGCTAGTTGCTTGATTTTATGGGGTAATCCCACCGTCGAAATAGTTAAACAACGCTGACCGATACCCACATCTTTATTAAGGGAATGAATCGCCGTAACTACTTCGGGGATATTTAATAAAGGTTCCCCCATACCCATAAACACCACATGACTAACTCGCTGTTGAAAATCCTCCTGTACTGTTAACACTTGGTCAACGATTTCATGAGCTTTTAAATTACGAGTAAACCCCCCTTTTCCCGTGGCACAAAAATCACAGGCCATCGGGCAACCCACTTGCGAAGAAACACAGACTGTCAATCTTTTTTCACTAGGAATTCCCACCGCTTCGATGATTAAACCATCCGCCAGTTTTAGCAGATATTTACGGGTGCGATCGGGTGCTACACTGCGATAATGTATAAGGGAACGACCGATAGGATAATCCGCCAGCTTGCTGCGCCATTCTTGGGGGAATACGGAAATATCCGCCAAAGAATGCACCCCTTTTTCGTATAGCCATTGGTGTAATTGTTTCCCCCGATAAGCGGGTTGTCCCTGGTCTTTTACCCAGTCGGTCAGTTCCTCTAAAGATTTCGCTAGTAAAGTCATAAGTAGGTAGGCGTTAAAAATTATCAGACACCCCCGTTATCAAGGGTAGGGTTGATTCATGAATCAACCCTACCTTATTAAGGGGGGATTAAAGGCAAAATCCATTTTTAATTTAATTATAACCAGCTACTTAAACTTAGCCTGACGACAAAAACAAATCTAGTCTTAAGCTTGATCTTTTTTACTTTTCACCTAACCTAACTGTTCAAGGGGAACTGTCAGTGCCATAATAATCGATGGACTTCGATCGAGAGCAGAAATTTTATGAGTTGCCGGCCAAACAAGCCAATATGGGGGAATAAGGATCTATTCAGTTGTAAAATCAATATTTAAGCGAAAATTTATGAAAATCGCTATTTTATCCCAAGATGCTTCTCTTTATTCGACCAAGCGACTGAAAGAAGCGGGAGAAGCTCAAGGCCATGAGGTGCGAGTGATCAATTATTTGCGCTGTTACATGAACATCACCTCCCATAAACCCACGGTTGTCTATAACGGTAAACCCTTGGAGAGTTTTGACGCGATTATTCCCCGCATTGCCGCCTCAAAAACCTTCTATGGAACCGCAGTCGTCCGACAATTCGAGGTGATGAATGTTTTTACTGCCAACGACTCGCAAGCAATTTCTCGGTCGCGGGATAAATTGCGTTGTCTGCAAATCCTCGCTCGGGAAGGGATAGGTTTACCGGTGACGGGAATTGCTCACGCAACTCAAGATATCGATGGTTTAATCGAAACCGTCGGCGGCACCCCTCTGGTGATTAAATTATTAGAGGGAACTCAAGGTATTGGGGTAGTCTTAGCGGAAACCGATCAAGCAGCCAAGTCAGTTATTGAAGCTTTTCGGCAATTAGAGGCTAATATTCTAGTACAAGAGTATATTAAAGAGGCCAGTGGGGCAGATCTGCGCTGTTTTGTCATCGATGGAAAAGTGGTGGCCTCGATGAAGCGACAGGGGGCCGAGGGGGATTTTCGTTCTAATCTTCACCGGGGTGGCAAAGCAGAAAAGATAAAATTAACCCCGGAGGAACGCAGTACGGCTATACGGGCCACTAAAGCCATGGGTTTACGGGTTGCGGGTGTGGACTTATTACGGTCTAATCACGGGCCTGTGGTTATCGAGGTCAATTCCTCTCCCGGTTTAGAAGGAATAGAAGCGGCCACCGGTGTGGATGTGGCCAAAAAAATTATTGATTTTGTCGCTAAAAATGCCACCTTAGTCCTAAATCGCGATCGATATCAATATTAGCCGTCAGCCTTGCATCAGTTATCAGTTATCAGTTATCAGTTATAGCATTTACATTTGAGACGTGGAAACCAATTTCTGAAAAAAAATGCTATAATCTAAGTCAATGTTTTAATAACTTTAATTATGGACAAGGCTCAGAAAATCAAAAAAGATATCGAGGAACTAGATAAATGGATTAAAACGAATCCAGATTCAAGAGAATTAAAAAGAGCTATTGCC
>NZ_JASJFG010000545.1:0-2359 GCF_030065375.1 Microcystis sp. M49636_WE2
CAAGATACTCCGTTGACTATCGTGGAAATACTAACCAGATAAAGAAGATCGCATTTCTTGAGAATATGTATGCTATTTTTAAACGATTTTCCGATCACTTGGAGCCATCGTCCTTATTTCGATCTTAGTCCCTATCAATCTGGCGCTTGGCATATTCAGGGAATTGACTATAGTTATCGAAATCTTGTCTCCGAAGTGCGAGATACTAATACGTCGTCTGTGAACCCGGTTACTCTCGTTCACCCCGCTTCTTTTCGAGAGCAATTGATTCGAGAGACCGGTCTTTTTCAATACCCAATTAACGATCCTCTCACCCTCCCCGATGAGTTGAGAACCGAACGTTGGAGAGTTCTTTGCGAGCATTTAGAGCATTATCGTGAGCTTTCACCCGCTACTCAACTGAAAACAATTAATTTATTATCGAGTTTATGCTTTCATGAAACGATTATTAGCTATATTCCTGCAATTACCGATGAAAACATTGGGAGAGACCCCACGTTCGCTAGATTAGCTTACAGCCTGGCGATGTCTAAAATCCTCTGTCAAGAAAGTATCAGTACATCGGAAAACCTGAAAGATTTTAAACGGATCGTTCAACACGCTTCTAAAGAAAGCCTGGTGGTTTTCGGAGCGGCCGTAGAACTAATCGCTTTACACGCTACTGTATTTCGAGACATAGCCGCAGTAGCTCATTGGCGAGAAGTGGCAAGGGAAAAACTCGATCACCTTGAAACGATCAGAGGAAATTTCGAGTTTAAACGTTTAACCAGTGTTTACCACCGCGCGGCTGTTTTTGCTCCACTTCTGCGGGGTGAACGACAAACGGTCATCCGTGAAATGGATATCTGTCAATCCCTAGCGGAAGAACTAACCCGCGAGTGTAAAAACGAGACCGAGAGAATTGCCGCCCATGAAAATCTGACGACGGTTTTTGAGAGCCGAACAAAAGAAGCTCTCTGGTTAGGCGATATTGATCTCGCCGAAGAGAGATCGAAGAAAATGGTGGCGATGGAACCTCTTTACTCTCGTTATCGCCTGCAACTGGGGGAAATTTTACTGAAACAAAATAAATTTGAAGAAGCGGCGAAAATCTATCGTTCTGCCACTAGACTCGGCCCACCTGGAATGGCGATCGCTTGGTTTATGGCCGGCCAATGTCACGAACGATTAGGAGAGATAGACATCGCCTGTGATTGCTATCTAGCTTCCCTACAGATGGATGAATTGGGTATCTCCGCCGTGGAGAAAATTAACAAATTGGCCCCCCGGCTAGGTAACTCGATGCTGACCGATTGGAGTACCATGCGTCTAGAACAATTACTCGAACAACAGGGAGGTATGGTCTCTAAAACGAAAACTTCCTATATTCCTGAAGCAGCTTCTGCACTGAAATTAGCGGGTGAACGCGAACTCTCTCCAATTTAACTCAAGGTGATCGAGGAATTCGGGAAAGATTCTACCTCGATCGCCCCGCAGCCGGAATTCCCTTAGAAGAATTTCTAACCCCTCACTGAATCGCCTGTTTTAAACTACGACAGAATTCTTCAAGGGATTTTAACCCTTCGCTGGGGGAATTATCGGCCAGACGTTTAACCATGGCACTGCCGACAATTACCGCATCAGCACCCCAGTTTTTCACCTGTAGCGCCTGTGTCGGGTCAGAAATGCCAAATCCTACCCCCACGGGTTTATCGGTGACAGAACGGATAGAATCGAGCAATTCCTCCACTCTCGTGGCCACTTGATTCCGCATTCCCGTCACTCCCGTGACACTCACCAGATAAATAAAACCTTGGGATTGCAGGGCGATCGCTTGTATTCGTTCCGGGGGACTGGTAGGCGCTACCAATAAAATCACCTCAATTCCCTTAGCGGCAGCCGGTTGCAGCAGACTTGCCGCTTCCTCTAGGGGTAAATCGGGAACCACCAAACCACTCACCCCGGCTGCTTTTATTTGGTCTAAAAAGACATCTATCCCGCGATGATAGATGGGATTATAGTAAGTAAAGAGAATAATGGGAGCTTTCACCTCTCCCTGAGCATTTTTGACGATTTCTAGCACATCTTCCAACTTGACACCCCGATTTAAAGCGCGGGTGGCCGCCGCTTGAATAACCGGACCATCCGCAAGAGGATCGGAATAGGGAACCCCCAACTCGATCAGATCGGCCCCTGCCCGGTCTAAAATGCGTAAAGCTTGGGCAGTGGTAGATAAATCGGGATCACCGGCAGTAATAAAGGGAATTAAGGCACAATTCCCCTGGGAACGGAGAGAACGAAAACACTCGGAAACAGCAGTCATCGAAAATTACTGAAGACATAAAGCACCGTCTATTATCTCATGGCGGGGAATAGCTCA
>NZ_JASJFG010000163.1:0-2954 GCF_030065375.1 Microcystis sp. M49636_WE2
CCATTGAGGGTGTCTGACATCGTAGTAAAGGTTAAGGTCAGCGGCGCTAAAAACTAGCTCTGGTTCCCAGTTGGGAGGCTGAAAAGTCAGCAGTAATAACTGAGGTTGTAATAGGTGAAATTCGTCAGGCAAACCGGGTTCTTCTGGATTATCACTAGGTAAATCGTACATCGTCGGCAGGGATTGCCGGGGGGAAAGGGAAGGGTCAGATTGGGGAATGGTGAAGGTAGGTGTAGTCATTTCAGTTATCAGTTATCAGTTATCAGTTACCACTCAGACCTCTCAAACATTGTAATACTAAATCCGTTGAGTATAGGCTACTTATGGGGACAGGCAAAAGGCAATAGGCAATAGGCAAAAGGAGCAATAGATAATCAGTTTTTAATAACCAGATTTAGTATATAGCGTTTTTCAGTCTGCTGAGGTACAAAAGTTATGGGTTTTAGGCAAAAGGCAAAAGGCAAGAAAATAGGTGTACCTCACTAGCTCAGGAAACGCTATATAACCTTGACTTGCGTTATAAATTTTCTTGGTCAGCGATAAATATCTCACATTGGGAAATTCTCGAATGGTTTGTTCGAGTTGCAAAAAATAGGCTTCAATCATTTTAATTCCTGGAGATTAGCCTCGTTTTGAAGAAGCATTTCATATAGTCCAGACCAAACTATAAAATCCGATTCATCTCCTAAAATACCTTGAGAAAATTGCTGATAAAATTCTTGGGATGTCATTTTATATTGTTTTTCCAGATCCGCTAAATCTAATTTTAGATTCAAGTTGCTTTTTTGTAGTTCGGCAATCTGATAATCAATAATACTTTGGGCAAATTTTTCTTGATCTTTGATAGAGTTTAAAATCTTTTTAAGGCGTTTTTCTGTTTCAGGCTGAACAGATAGATGAAAATCTAACATAAGTAGGTAGGCGTTAAAAATTATCAAATGCCCCCCTTATCAAGGGGGGATTAAGGGGGGATCGGCACTCCCCTTATCAAGGGGGACAGGGGGGATCGAACCCAAAATCTATCTTCAATTTAATTATAACCAGCTACTTAAGCTGTCTCATTACCACAAATCAAGCGGGTTTTTATTCTAGCAAGCGTCAGCCCTGGGGGAGAAGAATGTAAATATTTATTAAATTGTAGCTTTTAATACAATGCGGGGGGGGGTAAGTGTGTATTTTGTCTTTGAGCATTCGCTGGTCATTGTTTTGGGTTGCCCTATCGCTTAACCCGAATCGAAATGTCGCGCACTTAAACCATTTACCATTAACCCTTTTTCATGAAAATAAAACAACTCGGCATTCTATCCGTCGGGGTTGCCCTGGCTACTCTGGGAACTGGTGCGGCACAGGCTGCAAGCGTGACTGTCAATAATTTTTCCTTCGAGACACCATCAAACCCTAATTTTTCACCAGTTATTACCGGTTGGACTGTGAGTAGTGGCAATGCGGGGGTTCAGCCATTCAATGCGACTCAATTTACAAGCGGAGTACCCGACGGTTCGCAGGCGGCTCTTATTGCTTTCAATGGTGGATCGATCCGTCAAGATGTAGCCGCCACTTATCAAGCCGGAACTCGATACACGCTCAATTTATTCGCAGGTATTCGTCTAGATGAACCGGGCAACTTGACCTTGCCGAACAGTACAATTTCGCTTCGCCGGAGTGATAATAATACCGTTTTGTCAAGTTTTACATTCAATCAGAGTTCCTTTTCGTCAAGAGGCGTGTTCTTATCGTTCAACACTTCTTATCTGGCGGGGATTGCCGATCAGGGTGCGGGAATTCGCATCTCTATTGACCGTCCGAATAATGGGGGGACACAATTAGTTTTCGATAACGTTACACTTAATGCGACTCCTGTTCCCGAACCCTCTAGCCTTCTTGGTTTTATCACACTGGGCAGTTTAATGTTAGGGAGTGCTGTCCGCAAAGCGAGGAAATAATGCCTACAAGGGAGAGGAGACGCGGGTTTCCTCTCTCTTTTTTTGGGGGTTATGAGTAGCATCTCAGTCACGAATTATGCTAGGATTCGCCCTAGAATGATAAAAAATCATGACTACACAAGCAACAGTAATCCAAGGCACAGCCAAAGAAATTAGAGAAGCACTGGCGCTTATACCAGATGATGAAATTGTCCGCCTTATGGTAGGTTGTCCCAGCTTATCTATTATTGCCAGAAAATTACAGCACGAGGCCGCAACTCTTGGCATAACAGCTGCGGAACACGACGCACTCATGGCATCGTTAAAAGATGATTTGTGATGCGGGTTGTTGTTGATATCTTGGAGAAGTCAGACCTTACACTTCATCGGGGTTAATTCCAAGCCCTCTGAGCCTTTCAGCCAGCCGGATGGCTTTTTGTTCAGCCTCTTGTTTCGCCAAGCGCTCTTGATTGGCAATTTGCCGTTCTTGAGCAGCGATCGCCTCTGCGTTCATCGCTCTTTCCTCAGCCGTTAGATAGCGATTTCCCGACTGGTCATACCAGTATAACCATTCCCGATACCAGGCAATATGTTCTCCTTTCTCGTAACCCAGCGCCAAGCCAATTTCTGGCAACCAAACTCGATTATTCTCACTCTCTAGAAGTTGATATTTTCCTGAGATTAATTTATATACTTCTAATCTTTGTCGGTTTTTAAATCTTCCTCTTCTGCCACTGAAAGGATTGTAGATTACATAATACAGAATCCCCAGGCTTTGGTAATTTAGAATTTTCTCCTCATACTCACTGTTATATTTCTCGGAAATTACCTCTAAAAACAAAATCGGCAAGATATACTTTTCCCCCCACAAAACATAGCTTAACCGACCTTTTTCTCCCGTATCATGGTTGACTCCAACTGCTAAGAAACCATCGGGGACAAAAGCTGATTCGTCTGGATTATAATAAACAGCCATATCTACCCCAAAATACCAATCATCTCGACCAGACCAAATTAAGGCTAATAAATTTA
>NZ_JASJFG010000022.1:0-3547 GCF_030065375.1 Microcystis sp. M49636_WE2
AAAAGGAGAATCTCGATCGACGGTTTGCCAGTTAAATGATTGCATAATTAAGAAAAAAGTTAGTAAGTAGCTAGGTGTTAAAAACTGTCAGATGCCCCCCTTATTAAGGGGGATCCCCCCGCCTATCGGCACCCCCCTTATCAAGGGGGGCAGGGGGGATCGGCACCCCCCTTATCAAGGGGGGCAGGGGGGATCGGCACACCCCTTATTAAGGGGGGATCTATCTTCAATTTAATTATAACTTTAAGGAAATGAGTTAATTACCCATCCCCATCAATCCCCTAGGAAGGGTTAGTAATTCTCTTCATTTGCTCTTGAATTTCGGGGTTATAAATCTGGAGATAATTCCAATAATTACCAAACACCGATTCTATATAACCCTTAGTTTCTCTAAAGGGAATATTCTCGACAAATTGATCGGGATCGCTAAAATCAAAACGCTGTTTCCATTTGGAAACTGCCCCGGGTCCGGCGTTATAACTAGCCACGGCAAAAAGTGAATTTCCGGCGAATTTGCCATGGGTATAATCGAGATACCATGTCCCCATCATAATGTTATCTTCAGGATTAGTTAAAGAATAACTTTTATTGCCAGTATTACCCGCGATATATTTCCCCGTATCGGGCATAATTTGCATTAATCCCACTGCCCCCACAGGAGAACGAATTTCTTTTTCAAAGCGGGATTCTTGCCGGATTAAAGCTGTCACTAGCAGGGGATTTAATTGTCTATCTTTTGACCATTGCAGGATGCTATCGTAGTAGGGAAAGGGGAATAAAGCGTGCCAGTATTTATCATTTTGTCGCAGGACTTTCCAAGCTTTCTTTTCCTCCGGGGTATCTCTTTCTCGCAAGCGCCAAATCAGGTTAATTCCTTCTAAATTTTGATTGCGAGAGAGTTTATAGACACCGAGGTTAAATTGTTCGTCAACGGTTAAATTCCAAGGATCAACAATTTCTGCTTGGAAGAGATTCCAAGCGTCCGTATCTTCACCAATTCGATATAATTCCTTGAAAGCTTCCGAACCGGCGGGGGGAGCGTTACGGGTGGCGGGTTTGACGGTGGTAGGATTATAGGAGCGGACAGTGGTAAAATCCCCCACGTCCCAACCTAATAAAACCGCCGAGCGCCAAGCATAATAGGAATGGGGATGACGAGAAATAGTGTAGGTAAAAGCTTGTTTTGCTTCTTGGTTTTTGCCGAGTTTTTGCGCCCATTTTCCCACCCAAAAGGCCGCTTTCGGAGCAGTTTGACTATCGGGATTATTAACCGCAATTGGCTGCGCCCACTGCCACGCCTTGGCGTAATCACCGGATTTAGCGGCTCTTTGGGCCATTAACCAGCGATAATCGGCGGCTTCGTCGGATTTTGGGTATTTATTTAATAAAGTCTGCCATGTTTGACTAGCGGCCTGGGCATTAGTTGAGTTGAGTAATTTGGCCTTCGCTTCCAAAGCTTCCGGAGCGCGATCGGGAAATTGCTTGACAATGCGATCGAGATATGCTATGGCATCGCGGTTAGGAGAAATTTGGGCGAGTCGCAGTAATCCCAAACCGGTTTCTGGGGCCTGGGGATAGGTTTTAATTAATTTTTGGTAAGCGCTGCGAGCTTCTGGCAGTTTTTTGGCAATTTGTAGCCCACGGGCGTAACGATAGGCTTGTTCGGGGCTAGGAGTGGCTTTAGCGTAGGCTTTATAGGCTTTTTCGTACAATCCCGACTGCCAATAACCTGCCCCAATCATTGCCCAATCCGCTGGAGTTAACTGCTCGGCGTAGTCTTTCACCAAACGATCGCGGGCCTGATTGAGGGTAGGATCAAAAGGATTAGCCTTGGCTAACTGTAACCATAAGGGAAATTGATCGGGATTTTCTTGAAGACGTTGGCGAATTAAAGCCAAAGTGCGCGGGTGTCGGGGGTATTCCTTGAGCAATTTCTCATGATAACTGGGGTCGTATTTGCCCAAAGAGTAGTAAGCTTCTGCCACTACGGGCGATTGGGGATAGGTTTTAATTAATTTTTGCCAAATTTCTCGCGCTCTTTCACTATCATTGCTTAATTCCTGGGCGCGTCCCTGTTTGAGGAGAATCTGGGGAGCGAGGACAGGATATTGTTTTTCTAAGCCTTCTAATTGTTTTAAAGCCGGACCCCCTTCATATTTTCTCAATAAATCCATAGCCAGGAGATAGCGGGCGCGACTACGATCTAAAGAGGCTGCATTGGCATCGGCCACATCTTTTAACTTGACATCTCGCTCGGTTTGTGGTAGGGAAGCGCTATCAACTACGGCAGAGGGTTGGTTAGGATCTTGGCTAGGAACCGAAGCACTATTGCGATCGAGCCAAGCGAGAAGTTTTGGGTGAAAGAGAAAGAGACTGGTGAGAGTAAAAAGCGCAACCCCAGAACCTAGACCAAGAATGAGCGGGGTGTGAGGGGGGAATTTCTTAAACATTACCTTAATTCAAGACAGTAACTCAACCTACATTATCAGTGATCGTGGTGACAGGTTGTTTGTTTCAATCAGGTTGGGGAAGTGGGGTGTGGGGTGTGGGGTGTGGGGTGTGGGGAAGTGGGGAGAATAAATAAAATAATCTCCTATCTCCTATCTCCTGACTCCTATCTCCTGACTCCTGACTCCTATCTCCTGACTCCTGATCACTGATCACTGAGATATGGTACGCTAAACAGGATTTAAGTATTATTAATGATTACTATGAAACAGCGCGGCGTGACGGTTTGGTTAACGGGATTGAGCGGTGCGGGGAAAAGCACGATTACCGAGGCATTACAGGCAAAATTAATCGCTGAAGGTTATTCAATTGAGGTTCTCGATGGCGATATAGTACGGACGAACCTCACCAAAGGTTTAGGATTTAGTAAAGAGGATCGCGATGAAAATATCCGTCGCATTGGTTTTGTGTCTAATTTGCTTACCCGTCACGGTGTGATTGTCCTAGTTTCAGCTATTTCTCCCTATCGTGAGATTCGCGAGGAAGTACGGGGAAAAATCGGCAATTTTGTCGAAGTTTTCGTGAATGCTCCCTTAAGCGTCTGTGAGGAGCGCGATGTGAAAGGATTATATAAAAGAGCGCGTGCTGGCGAAATCAAGTCTTTTACGGGAATTGATGATCCCTATGAACCACCTTTTAACCCGGAAGTGGAATGCCGCACCGATTTAGAGACTTTAGAGGAAAGTGTCGCCAAAGTCTGGAACAAATTGACGGAATTAGGCTACATTCATCAAGCTGTGGCGGTTTAATCCCAGAATAACTTTGTATTATTGGAAAACATCGTAGGGACGTGGACTACAAACGTCTCTACCCCCCGATTAACCCCTTAAGCAAATTTGTTAGTTAATCTCCTTTTCTTCAGTACCTAAGCCAAGTTAATTATATCTCTGGCTAAAGTGCAAGACTGTCTAAACAGTGATCAGTAAACAGTAAACAGTAAACAGTAAACAGTAAACAGTAAACAGTAAACAGTAAACAGTAAACAGTAAACAGTAAACAGTAAACAGTAAACAGTAAACAGTAAACAGTAAACAGTAAA
>NZ_JASJFG010000141.1:0-1793 GCF_030065375.1 Microcystis sp. M49636_WE2
ATAATTTCACCGACGAGAATCAGATCAGCAACCCCGACAAATAAACCATTTTCTAAAACCCCCGGCATATTATTAATAGTTCTTTCCAAATCAGCCGGATCATCGATACTATCAAATTTAACATCGATAACTAAATTGCCTTGATCTGTCACCACGGGGCCAGCTTTTTTCACTCCCATGCGGAGAGAAGGTTTACCACCGAGGGCCTCTAATTTCAGCATCACCGGAGTCATGGCCATGGGTAACACTTCCACCGGCAAAAGAAAAGTCGATCCCAGCTTATCCACCAGCTTATTGCCATCCACTACCACGACGAAAATATCGGCGAGACTATCGACAATTTTCTCCTGAGTATGGGCAGCACCGCCACCTTTAATCAGATTTTTCTGGGGATCCACCTCATCGGCCCCATCGATAGCGATATCCATCTTCACGATGACATCGAGGGTAGTGAGGGGAATTCCGTACTTCCTAGCTAAAACTTGCGCTTGAAAAGAAGTGGGAACCCCGACAATATTGCTGATTTCCCCGCTTTGCAGTCTAGCGCCCAGATACTCGATCGCATAGGCCGTCGTTGAACCAGTTCCCAATCCCACGACCGAATTAGATTGAACTAGATTAGCGGCGGCCTTCCCGACCTCCTGTTTCATGATAATGACCGGATCGATTGCTGTCATGATGCACATTCCTAAAAGCGATATTTTGAACCTCTTAGTTATCGGCTATCCCTTGCCCTCTTGTCAATGCAATTAGGGATTAGTGGCCTGAGCTGCTAACATTTCCTTGAGTTTAGCCAATTCATTGGCCCAACGGGGATCTGGCTGTAAAGCGTCACCATCGCCGGTAACTTTCGGGGTACTACTGCCACCCCGTTCACCCTTGCGTTTTTTGCCGCCGCCACCACCACTACTGGATTTGCGCGGTGCTGCTGTCGTCGGTTTCGGAGTCGGTCTTTCGACTTTTTCGGGGGTTTCTACGCTTGCCTCCGTGCCTTCTGCTTCTTCTCCTTCTTCTTTACCTCCCTTGCTGCGGGGGAGAGCTTTCTCGATTTTGATCGGGTTTTCCATGAAGGATTGGCCGTTGTATTTTTCGATAAACTGGTCGGCTAGTTCATCGCTAGGGACGGTAACGAAGGCAAAACCGCGACATTTGCCAGTTTTGCGATCTTTGATGACTTTAGTGGTAATCGTATCCCCTTCATCGGCAAAAAGCGCCTGTAATTTTTCGCGCTCGACGGATTCTTTGGGCAAATTACCAACGTATAGACGAATGGACATGATAGATTCCTCCAAGTATAGGGTGATTTGACATACTCCCACCGTCAAGCTACGCTGTGACGGGGGATTCTTTCCACATTGCTGTTAGAAATTCCTTGTTCAACGAGACAGCTTAGATTCTCAATGTCTCCATTAAGAATCCAGAGGCCGGACTCTCCCAAGGCGTTTGGGTCGGTTTCTGTTTGCCCAACAGTACCGTTGAGATAATTTCCCAAATATTGTAACCCTTTTTTAAGAATATTTATTGCTGCATTATGATCCCTATCTAAGACTGTTTTACAGTTAGGACATTGATGAGTTCTAGTGCTTAATGTTTTTTGCACTCTCGTCCCACAAACTGAACAATCTTGAGAAGTGAAATGCGGCGGCACAGCAACACAAACAATCCGATAAATCTTGGCAAAATAATTCAACCAGTGAGTGAATTGATACCAAGAAGCATCAGAAATCGACTTGGCAAGCTTACGGTTTTTGACTAAGTTTCTTACCTTTAAAGCTTCATAGACTACCAGATCA
>NZ_JASJFG010000059.1:0-2064 GCF_030065375.1 Microcystis sp. M49636_WE2
ATCTTAAAGTTTATCAAAAAATTGAAGATGTCAAAGCTCAAAGAAAAAGTATCTTTATCAGTTGCATTACTTATTTTGAAATTAAGAGGGGATTGTTGGCAGTTGCTGCACCTAAACAAAGAGAAAGATTTAACAAACTTTCTCAGGATTATCAAATTATTTTATTAGATGATTTAGCTATTTTATAAAAAGCAGCCGAAATTCATGCTCATCTTAGATTAAGAGGATTACCCATACAAACAGAAGATATTTTAATTGCTGCTACTGCTATAGTTAAAAGTTTAATTGTTGTTTATAATAGCAGTGATTTATTGAGGGTTGAAGGATTAAGTTTAGAGAATTGGGTAGAGTTATAAATTAAACCCAATCTTTAAGTCATCCGACATATTTTAATAGCTTGAGTCAGTAAAGACGTGCGTTACACTACGTTAACGCACCCTACAAAATTGGCTATGCACTAATGATACTATGAACGAGAATTGGCGGGACGGTGATTTTTCCTGTGTCACTATCAAAATTAGGAGAAAGTGGCCTAATATATATATGAGGGTACTTATCTCCTATTAAGAACCGTAAACAATGCAATGAAAACTTTAAATCAGAATCCCTGGCAAGTAGAGGGAGGAGAAACCCTACCCCTACTTTACGAAATTGATCAACATCTCTGGTTAGAGGAAATAATAAAACTCCTCAAGGAAAATCGCTTAGATGAATTAGATGCAATCCATTTAATTGAGGAATTAGAAAGCTTGAGTAAAAGAGATAAAAACCGAGTCAGTAGCTTACTTGAACAAGTGATCAGGCATTTATTACTTTTACAATATTGGACAACAGAAGCAGAAATAAATCGGAATCATTGGCGAGCGGAAATTATCAGTTTTCGCACGCAATTAAGAAAATGTTTAACGACGAATTTACAGAATTATTTGGCTGAGGAATTACCGATAATCTATCAGGATGCTTTCGATTATGTTCAACAAAAAACTGGTTTTTCTGGCGATTTTCCCTCAGAATGTCCTTACAGTTTAGAGCAATTATTAGATAAAAATTGGTTTCACTGTGAAGATTAGACATTAAACATGATAAAATAATCAAAGAAAACCGTTCTAAAACGATGGGTTTTTTAAGCGAAATTTGCGATAATAAGATGCGATTAAATTATCCACTGGCCATCAATGCAGATTTTTAGTTCTTTTGTCTCATCTACGGCCACTTTTGCCGAATTATCCCTACAAGCGGCCAAGGCCCCTGTTGATACCCTCACCGGTTGGTCATTAGAGGATCGCGATCCGCAAGTGATCGAAAAATTTGTCCCCCTTCTGGATTGGTTTTATCACCATTATTTTCGCGTTAAAACCGATGGTTGGGAAAATATTCCCCCCTCAGGACAGGTATTATTCATCGGCTCCCATAACGGCGGTTTAGCAGCTCCCGATATGTTTATGATGATGTATGATTGGTTTCAGCGCTTTGGCAGCGATCGCTTAATCTATGGTTTGATGGATTCGCGAGTCTGGCGAGTTTTTCCACCCCAAGCTAGTCTAGCGGCCCAAATGGGGGCCATTCATGCACATCCGAAAATGGCGATCGCCGCTTTGAATAGTGGTGCTAGTGTACTAATTTATCCCGGAGGTGCTACGGATGTTTTCCGTCCCCACAGTTTAAGAAATAAAATTCATTTTGCCGGTAATCTAGCTTTTGTTAAACTAGCTTTACAGTACGAAGTGCCGATTATTCCCGCCATTTCCCACGGCGCTCACTCGACCCTGTTTGTCCTCGAAGATATTTATCCTCAATTAAAAGAATTGCATAAACAGGGTATGCCTTGGCCTTTCGGTATTGACCCAGGGACCTGTCCCATCTATTTCGGTTTACCCTGGGGACTAGCTATCGGTCCCTTGCCGAATATTCCCTTACCTGTGCCGATACAGACGCGGGTTTGTCCCCCAATTATTTTTGAACGTTACGGCAAAAAAGCGGCCCGGGACCGCCGTTATGTACGCGAATGTTATGAGAAAGTCTGTTATTTGATGCAGCAACAACTCGATCAATTAGTGGCAGCCA
>NZ_JASJFG010000683.1:0-1661 GCF_030065375.1 Microcystis sp. M49636_WE2
AGCGTAGTTTCGGGTTAACTTTGCTCTGTTTTGGGTCGAGCAGCGGGAATAATCCCTCTTTATTGGCGAAATAAAAGCGCAGGGGGACGGGGCGAAAATCGGAGTTAATTAGCTCGCAGCTGGAGGTCTGTTTATTGTCGCTGGGTTGGGGCAGTTGCCGCACCCAGTTAATCCAGTCGGTGAGTTCCCCCGGGTTGCCAATGGTGGCGGAGAGGGCAACTAATTGGATACTAGGGGGACAGTAGATAATTGATTCTTCCCAAACGGTGCCGCGACCTCGATCGCTGATATAGTGACATTCATCGAGAACTAGGGTTTCCACGTTTTCTAGGGAAGTGCCTACCTCACCGATCGGAGTTTGGTACAGCATATTGCGAAAAATTTCTGTAGTCATGACTACAATTAACGCTGAGGGATTGATCACCACATCGCCGGTAATCAATCCCACTTCCGCAAACAGCAGCGGGGAATCCTCATCGCCATCGGTGGGGGTACGACCGAATTTTTCTTGAAAATCCCGGAATTTTTGGTTAGAAAGAGCTTTCAGGGGAGTGGTGTAGAAAACCCGTTTGCCCCTTTCTAGGGCGCGATAGATAGCGTATTCTCCGATTAAAGTTTTGCCGGAACCCGTGGGAGCGCAGACAACCACTGATTTACCGGCGGCGAGAGCGGCGATCGCCGATTGCTGGAAGTCGTCGAGTTTAAAGGGAAAAATGGTTTTGAGATCCAAAGAAGTAGGGTTGAGGGACTCTTTCACGTCAAGTCTAAGAGGAGAAATTTTCTTAATTGTGGCTATTCTGGCTGGCTTTTTTTATTCTAGTCGAAAAAAGCGGACTTCTATAAACTAGGGACAGCTTGACCTTTGGGGGTGATTCCCGATCCCATCATACTTCATCTTTATGAGAAATGCTGTATCACTAATAATTGTATCTCTATTTTGTTCTTAACTTGATTAATTATACCTACTGGTGATGATTAAATTTCGTCCTGAAGACTGTCTAGTTTTATTGGTTGATGATGTCAGTCAAAATCTCCAATTGGCTCTGGAGATTCTTAATTCTGCTGGTTATGCCACCATTTTTGCTAGTAGTTTTCAACAGGCAATAGAACGAGTAAAAACTGCTAATCCTGACCTAATTCTTCTTGACTTAATGATGCCAGAAATAGGGGGTATAGAAGTTTGTAAAAGGCTAAAAAGTGATAATTTATACGCTCATATCCCGATTATTTTTGTAACAGATAGTAACAAAAAAGAAGATATTATCAATGCTTTTAATTCTGGGGCTGTGGACTATATAAATAAACCCTTTCATAGTTGGGAACTGTTAGCCAGAGTTAAAATTCATTTAGAAATGAAAAAAACTCAAGAAGAACTTAAAAATATCAACTCTCAACTAGAAAAGCTAGTCAGAACTGATAGCCTAACCGGGGTCAATAATCGTCGAGAGATTCTCTCCTTGGGCGAGAAAGAATTTCAACGATGTCGTCGTTATCATCGTTATTTTTCACTGTTAGTCATCGATATAGCATTTACATTTGAGACGTGGAAACCAATTTCTGAAAAAAATGCTATAATCTAAGTCAATGTTTTAATAACTTTAATTATGGACAAGGCTCAGAAAATCAAAAAAGATATCGAGGAACTAGATAAATGGATTAAA
>NZ_JASJFG010000558.1:0-9100 GCF_030065375.1 Microcystis sp. M49636_WE2
CACCGATCACCCCGGTATGGGTAGTCTGGTCCATAGCGTCGAACTTTTGGCCGCGGGGGAAATGGTGGCGATTTTTCCGGAAGGGGGTATCTGTCGCGATCGAGTGGTTCATCCTCTTAAACCGGGGGTAGCGCGGATCGCATTGGAAGTTAAGACTATCAAACCCGATGCCGATATCAAGATTTTGCCGGTAAGCATTAGTTATAATCAGCCTTACCCCGGATGGGGAAGCGAAGCGACAGTAAATATCGGTCAAGGGATTAATGTGCTTGATTATCAACAAAATTCGCTAAAACGGGAAACTGTCCGCTTAACCAAAACCTTGAGCGATCGCTTAAAACTTCTCCACGAGGATCAATCCCCTTAATCAGCTGTTGACTATCTACCCCATGAGTGGGATTTCGGGGACGGATTAAAATGATTGTTTTAACTATTTTTCAGCAAAAAAGTGGCTTTTCTGGTTTAAATAAATAATATCTTGGTTTTTGCTGCTTCTAGCTCCTGAATACTGCCTCTGAAACCCCTCAGATCGGTGAAAATGTCCGATTGTTGCAGGGGGTCTAATGATAGAATGGGCATCAGCGAAAGTAGTTTGTGAGCGAAGTGATCCGATGCAGTTCCAAATCCAGCCAGACAGTGAAATACCCGCCTCTAAGCAATTATTTGACCAAATTCGCTTCGCTATCGCCTCTCGTCAGTATCCCCCGGGCCATCGTTTACCTAGTACCCGTCAACTAGCTATGATCACGGGATTACACCGTAATACGATAAGTAAAATTTATCAACAACTGGAAGACGATGGGTTAGTGGAATCCATAGCAGGTTCGGGGATTTATGTCAAGGCTCGCGGGCATGAAAACGATAATTTATCGGGTTCACCCCTATTGGAACAAAATCCAGAAATAGGCCGACTAATTCGCCAGAGTTTGGCTGGTTTTCTCGCTCAAGGTTTAACTTTAGAGCAAATTCGCGAGTTATTACTGGCGGAAATTGATTGGCGATCGCAGTGTAGTTCTCAAGTTCTTGTCACCATTCCCCGTCACGATTTGGGTGCAGGGGAGCTAATGTTGAGAGAATTAGAGCAATCCCTCAAAATTCCCGTCCAATTAGTGGCAATGGAGGATTTAGCCCAAGTTTTAGCCAATACTAAATCTGCCACTGTTGTCACCAGTCGCTATTTTATCAGTGTAGCGGAGGAAATTGCCGCTCCTTTTCAATTACGAGTCATTCCCATCGATATCTATGATTACAGCAAGGAATTGGCATTAATCAAAAAATTACCCACCGATAGCCGCTTGGGGATTGTCAGTATTAGCACCGGTATTATTAAGGTGGCCGAAGTTTTAATTCATAGTTTACGGGGCGATGATTTATTAGTTATGTCTGCCCAAATTCATGAAACGGATAAGTTAAAAGTTTTAGCTCGAACTTCCCAGACAATTATCAGTGATCAAGCGAGTTATACTTTAATTAAAAATATGATTAATGAAGTGCGATCGGATTTAATTCGTCTGCCAGAAATTATCTGTAGTGATAATTATATTGGGGATAAATCAATTCAATTGCTCAGACGAGAATTAGGATTAGGTGGTTAAGTGATAGACCCGTGTTGTCAATAGGGTCTATCTTATGAGAGTGGGAAACACCATAATAGTATTTATAGACCAAGTTAGTCAGTTTTCGAGCAAGTTGCTTAATTTATATTCAACACAAATAGAACTGCCGATTTCTTCTATCACTAAATAGGGAACTTTAAGAGAATTAACTCGCATTCCAATTCTATACCTAGCATCAGGATAATAATTAGGAACTTCAATTACTTGTTCTTTCATATACCGTCTTCCTTGAGAGCCTTTCATCCACCAAATTTGTACGGGAAAAATCTGCTGATTGGCAATTAAATGACTTTCTTCAAAGATTGGTTCATCTAATCGTCTTAGAGGAGTTTCAGAATGAATTAAGGTAAGTGGTATTTTTTTTGCTATTGTTTTTATATCAATCAATCCTTCAGTTACAAATTCATCAATAAAAACACCTAGACTATAACCAAAGTTATCAGATCTATTGTTTATGTCAATGTTATTTTTATTTGAAATTAAAGAATTTCTCTCAATAATCTCAGCGAATGATTCCTCAGAACTTAATGATCTTTTAGTTCCACAACGGGAACAAAAATTATCTTCTAAACTTAAAGACTTTCCACAGTTTTGACAAGTGATTGTCGTAGGAATTGTCTCAAATGTTGGATTGTTATAACCCAATCTTTTAATTTGTTTAAAACGATTTTGATTCGGTGTCAAAGAATTAGATGATATCATTGGACTTATCTTATTATTGACATCTTTTTTCATATCTAATTGATTCAATCTAAAATCTGATGATTGATTGAAACCTTTCTGCTCATTTTGTAATTCTTCAATCCCTTCTATTAACAAATCCTCACTAATCTCCAAATCTCTTTCTATTATTTCTGCTGTTTCCTTATCAAGGGTTCGGAATAAAGTTAAAGCTTTCTGTAGGTATTCAAGAGCTAGTGTATAATTCTCTTGTTCATCATACACAGAATACACATACGCAATTCTAACTAAAGCAACCATTCTCAAGCAGTTATTGTCAATTTTCTCACCAATTTCTAGAGATTGTTGCAAATAAGAAATTGCATTGCTGATATTTCTCTCATCATATTCAAGTTTGGCTAAACTAGATAGTGCCTAAAATATTTCAATTTGTGTTTCTATATTTTCTGTGTTTTCAGAAAGTTCTTTTGCCTTTTCAATACATTTCGTAACTAAATTCTTTTCACCAGCTTTGAGATAAATATTGCCAGTCGTCAATAAAATATTTAATTTTAAGTCATTATCTAATTTTAAGTTATTGTCTTCAATATATTCATATATGTTAAGAATTTGTTCTGCATAAAATATTGCTTTGTTTAAAGTCTCATCGTTAAGTTCAAGCTCTCCTAAAGCAGATAAGACTTGAAGTTGTGATTCTATATCCATTATTTCTTCAAACATAGCTAATGCTTGCTCTAGACAGTTCACAGCACTATTAATTTCTTCTTTTTCTATATATATAAATCCAATAAATATTAAAAATTTATGTTTATAGATATTAAAGACATTTCTTCCCTTAGCTCCCATTGACTCACACAAAGCTAACCCTTTTTGAAAAATAATTAGCGCATCATTCCACTTTTCCTTTTGTGCTTTAATTAATCCAAATAGGTATAATCCTTGAATTTGTAATATTGTATTGCCTGTTAGTTTTGCTAATTTCAATGCTTCTAGCAAGGTATTTTCTGCCATTGCATATTGTTCTTGAGCTATATAAATCGAGGATAACATCACCAAAAGGAAAGGTTGAATAAGATTATTACCTTCTTTTTGGGCTAAGTCTAGAGCTTGCTGTAAAAAAGTCAGTCCTTGTTCCATATTGCCTTGACTGACAGCGACGATTCCCGATGCAAATAAAAATTGAAGTTTATTAACATTTTCTCCGATTTTTTGAACCAGATTAATCGCTTCCTGATAAACACTTGTAGATTCTTTTACCTGTTCTAACAGTAAATGTAAACCACCAACAAATAATAAAGTAGAAGCCAGTTCTTGTAATTTCCCTAAACTTCTAAATTGATCAATCGCTTGTTGATAGCAAGAAAAAGCTTCATCTATTAATCCCTGTCCTGTTTTAACGATTGCCCAATAATTAAATATTTGAGCAATTCCCATATCATTTTCTAATCTTTGATGAATATCTAGTGCTTGTTGGATATAGCTTTCTGCTTTTTCAAAATCTTGTTCTGTACCTTTCAACACAGCTAAAGCACCTAAGGCTTCTGCTTTGCCTTTTGTGTTGCTCATTTTTTCAACTTCTTGACATAAATAATTTGTCGCAGATAGATTTCCTTCCATGCTGAGTAACGAAGCCAAAAAAGCAATAATTAAAGCCTTTTTTTCTTCATCCTCACGGGGGCAGAGTTTAAACGCTTCCTGTATATAAGTTTTGGCAGTTTTCATCCCCCCTAGAAACTGTTCTGCATAAGCGAGATTGTATAAGATACGATAATCTTGAGATAAAGTTAACACCTCTTGGCAAAGGGTTTTAATCTCTGTATGACGTCCTTTAAGAAGCCATTGATTGGTTAAAGTAACAGCTACTTCAACCGCTATTTCTATGTCCTTGGCTAAACGCGCTAATCGATAAATTTCCTTTTGTTCTGGTTCTGTTAAGATATCACTTGACGGCCACCAACTTTGATAAAGCGCACGGGCTGCGGTCTGATAAATCCCTTCATTATCGGCAGGAAAATCGAGAAAAGTTTCTAAAATACGGGGAACTCTCAGGTAATCTTTCTCTGGCGTTACTTCTAATAATCCTAAATCCGAAGCACGGCGAATATGTTTACCCGCGTTCGGAATAACTTGGCAAACCCTCGCAAAAGCAGGACGAGGAACAGGAAGACGAAAAACCAATGCTAAAGATAATAATCTCCTTAAATCCTGAGATTGTTGTTCGAGAAGTAACTTAGCGAGAATATTTTCCCGAAATTCCCTTACTTTATCTTCAATTTGTTGCTGAAGACGTTGGCGTAATTCGTCAGGTTGTTCTAAAGTTTGTGCAGTGATTTTCTGGCGAAATTGTCCCGTTTTATCAGCTATTTCTTGAAAAAGCGGTTGATGGTTCACCAATCTAGAAATTAAGACCTTTCCTAACCACTCCAATAAACGAGGATTTCCATCAGCTAAATTAATCGCTTGTTGCTGTAAATCAACTGAAATATCAGATTTATTATTAAAAGCATCTAAACGGTCGAGTTTTTTGCGTAAATCTTCCCCTTCAAAGGCGGTCAACTGTTCCCTTTTCAGCAGATTATTTAATCTCTCATCGGCTAAGGTAAAGTTATAGCGACAAGTAATAATCACTCGATGATTCAGCCCATTTGTTCTAATAACTCCCAATAAGGGAATTAAGGTTCTCACTGCGTCCGACTTAAGGATATATTCGCCATTCGCATTGGGTTCTAAATTGACTTCAAAATCATCTAAAACAAATATAAAAGACTGTCCTGGTGATTCTAAACCAAATTTAAAAAAATTGGTCAATTTTTTACCAAAAGGCAAATCCCCCTTCAAAATATCTAAACCCGCATTACTGGCGATATCTTGTAACGAGCGAATAAGTTTATCGGGATCAATCTGGCGATGGTTAAAAACAATATCATAGTATTTCTCACGCTCTTCAGGCTGATGGTGGCTAAAAATCCCATAAGCTGTTAAACGCTCTAGTAATCGTTGCGCTAACGTCGTTTTTCCCACACCGCCCATGCCATGAATTAAGATCCCTGGCGGATTGCGTAAATATTTCAGACAACGTTGCAGCGAACGCCGTCGTCCCACAAAGTTTTCCCTTGTTACCACTCTGGGACTATTGGGATGATTGGGATCAAGAAATAAGTCTTCAATTTTAAGGGTTTGAGTTGTTTGAAAGGTTAAACTGTCTTGAGTAACTACCATCTCATTTGGACAGTCCCCACGAATATATAAACGGAAAAAATGCCAATCAGGGATGCTATCTTCTCGCAGTTTCCGATAAGTGCTATGAATCGCTTGAGTCAGATCATATCCTGCCGCTAACTCAGAGTATAAGGTTGAGGCAGCTTTGGTAGCACTAATGTCTGCAACGGGATACCCCCAACCGATAACGGATCTAATTCCCTGGTTAATTAATTCCTGCGCCATTGAGGGAAATGTGCCTTCGTTACCATTTTGCGCTGTGCGACAGCCTGAAAGAAAAACTAATTGGGGAAAACGAGGATATAATGCCTTAGCAATCTCTTGAGCGGTGACATTACGCCGTGTACCGTCCGGATTTTCCGTTACAAAATAGGGAAAAGGGTGATTTTTGTCGGTTTGGTTTATGGAAGCATGACCCGTAAGATGAAAAATATCAAAATAATCTTGCTGATAGCGTCTCCACAGTTGATTTAACTCATCTAAACAGCCACTTTCCTCAACCTGTAAATAAAGGGGAATTTCCTGCGTTGTCTCTAAAATCTGCGCTTCTTCCCGCTCAAATTGTAAAATTGGCTCAATGGGGGGTTCAGGGGAGGTCGCCATAAAGAGAATCCGTAAAGCTCTATTTTGTGGCTCACGAGGTTTTACCTTACTTTTTGTCCAACGCAGAGGAACAACAGAAGGGGCAAGTCTGTCCACGAGAAAGTAAGAACCGTCATGAAGAACTTCCCAGGGTAAATGAGACAGTCTAATCCCTGTTTCATCTCCATTTCCCGTGTCAATGGCTAAAATTAAACCGTCTTCTTGACAGCTTTCCATGGCTCTTGTTAAATACCTCCCAGGACTGTCTAAAAAGATAAAGAGTTGTTGACCAATATTGACTAGGTCGGGAAAAGATGACACATAAAAATCACGCTCACTTTGGGCAATGAGGGATTGAATACTGGAAATATCAACGATTTGCGGCTCATAACTCCCTTCATTTACCTCAACGTGATGATAGCGTAGCTCTATGCGCTGTTTATCTATCGGTCTTAGCTCTATGTATAAGGATTGCATTTATTTTTGGGCAATATTCTCTAAAATTTGATTAATTTGCTCAATAGAAGCATTTTCTAGTAGTAATCGTTGACCATCGCAAACAATAAGCACTTTATCTATTGCCTTAGCTTTTTTTTCTTTGGTATATTCTTGATACCATTGACGAATCTGTTCAGCGATCGCTAGTGTTCCCCCGACTATCCCTATAATACTAGCAATTACTGCTATTGTCCCTTCTTTTTTGTTTGTTTCATCAGTTTTCCAGTTTCCTTGAATGCCCTTAATCGCTACTAACTCTGTAGCGGCTAACTTGGCATCTTGACCTTCGATAACAAATTGAATGACTGTCATTTTTACCTCTAACTCGATCTTGGCTTTACTTAGCCCGACATTTTAGTTAAGTTATTTTTAGCACAAAAATTCTGATAGTCAGTCTTCCGTAAAATTTTTTTAACTCGATGAATAAACGGCTCTTCGGTTTGTCTTATGCAACGGACAGGGTTATAAGGGATGAAACCCTTATAGAAACAGACATTACTGCGATTTTTGTCAATTGTTTGCGATCTGGAGCGAACTAATCAATTAAATCTCTTACCAGATCAGGATTTAGTCGATTTATGTCTCCATATAGAATCATACCAAGTAACGAAAAACCAAATAAACTATCATCTGTAACCCAGAAAACGGGTTTCTTCGAGAAACCCGTTTTCTAATGTCCCCTGTTCCCCCCTATAAAATTATGTCTATCTCTAGCTCAACCTCAAATGTCAATGAACCTCTCAATCCCCCATCCCCCAGAGGACTGATTTGATGATGACGAACTGGAAAACGATCCTGAGTTTCAGGCGTGGTTAGCGATTGCCGACGCAACGGAGGAGGACAGCATCAGACAAGCATCCTCTTCTGTTTGGGTTCCCTGGAACGCAGCGGCTCAAAAGCGAGCCAATAAACTGTCTCCGTCTCTGTCATCGCAGGTGTGATAAAAGTGAAATTAAGTCCGATAATATTATGAGTATCGGTCGTCCCTGCCATGGCGTAAACTTGTCCATCGATATATTCATGTTTAATGGGACTTTTTTCTTCAAACTGAAGATATTCTTCTGGGGTGAGATTATTATAGTTAGATAAAGCAATCATGGTTTTTAAGGAATTTGGGGAGTATCATTAACCGTTTCTAGGGTGACATCCTCGTATAAATCCCGAAGAGATGCCGTCAGATTAATACTCTGCAAACTAAAACTTTCTTGCTGATAGGTTTGCAGAATCCATAAACCCTGTTCACCCCGTCGAAAAGTTTCTACTCGTTGGTGTTTACTATTGACTAAGACATATTCCTCTAAACTTTCTAGAGTTTGATAATCATTAAATTTATCCCCCCTGTCAAAAGCTTCTGTAGAATCGGAGAGAACTTCAACAATCAATTTAGGAAACCTTTTGTAGGTAGCGGTTTCTCTATCTCTGTCATCGCAGGTGACAAGAATATCAGGATAGTAAAAGTGATTGCGTTTTTCTAATCTGACTTTCACATCGGCAAAATAAACTCGACAATCGGAACCCCGCAAATGATTACAAATAATTGTGTATATATTCCCCAAAACAATATTATGAGTATCCTTCGTCCCTGCCATGGCGTAAACTTGTCCATCGATATACTCGTGTTTAATGAGACTGGTTTCTTCAAACTGAAGATATTCTTCTGGAGTGAGATTATTATAGCTATATAAAGCAATCATGGGTTTAATCGTTGAAAAAGCAACAAACTTTACTGGGAACAAACAATAACAGTAGTCAACCCAGTTTACCCGGAGAGGTTAGCACTACTGATGAATGATAAAATTTATTAATCTTAATGATGTTTCCCCAGCTATCTGAGGAAACATTCACCCCCAACTCTCTCTATCAACCACAATTCGAGGTATCCAATAACTATCATGGCATTACTTAACCTTTTTCCTCCCTATCTGATTCTTTTAATTCTAGTCTTGGTTATTTTTCCCACCGTCTTAATTGCTCTCTATAAACATCTCCAAGAGTCAACCAAAAAAGTCAACCGCTTAAGTAATAATATTGATACAGTGACAGAGCAACTTACTCAAGTCAAGGAAAGCTTACAGTCTGATTTAAACCAATCAACTCAATCTCTAGCTTCTTTAACTCAAGACTTCCAGCGTTCCATGACAACTATGGTTGAGTTAGGAATAAAAATTACTGACTTGAATCAAAAATCTGAGACAATCCTAGAACAAAATCAGCAACGCTCAGTCACCGAACAAGAAAAGTTATCTAACATTCAGGGAGAATTAGTAAAATTAATCGAAACTGTGAAAACCTATCAAGACAGTTTTAACTCCGAGTCGAAACAATTAGGAAACCAACTTATCAATAGTCTCGATGAAAGACTCTCCCAAACCTCCGATAAAATCCTCACTGCTTCCAATGCGATTGAGCGCTCTAGTAATAATCTCGATGTGACTAATGCTAACTTGTCTCAGTTAATTGATACAGTGACAGAGCAACTTACTCAAGTCTCTGAGAAAATCCTA
>NZ_JASJFG010000169.1:0-3199 GCF_030065375.1 Microcystis sp. M49636_WE2
AAATGGGAAAATTTAGCCATCGATCAGCGTAATTTGCTCTTTTGGCATGAAGTGGCCAGGATTCAAAATGATAGTATTCCGCGGGAAGGCTGGGAAATGGCCGCCCTCGCTATTGGTTTAGGTGGTGCGGTGGGGGAATTATGGGTACAGGACGGTTTATTATTGCTTTTGGCCATGGGATTATGTGGGATTTCCGGTTATCGTCTCTGGCGCAAAAATAACGGTGATAAAATTCTCAAAGAAGCGATCGAAGCCGATGAAAAAGCGATCGCCCTCGCCACCCGTTTCGGTTATTCTCTCCCCAACGCCTACAAGAGCCTAGGCAGTGCCTTTAAAACCCTAATTGAACAAACGCCCAACCGTCGTCTGCGTAAGCGTTATGAGACCCGTTTGGATGCCCTGAGAAAGAGTGCGGCCAAAGCGAAGGCCCAAACCCAAGGCCGTCCGCCCCTAGGTGAGATTCGTTAGCCGATAATTACAGCTAATCTTTGACATTACCCATTGGTATTTGGGGAAAAGTGTAGTAAACATTAGGTAGGTCATCAGGCCTTGTTCATCCATCAAACCACATCTTTGTGTCGATGACTTCCCAAATTCCTGAAACACGTTTTCTGATCATTCCGATGGAGTATCCGGTTTTGCGGATGCCTGATCGCTTGACTGTCTTGGAAGCAGTACAGTTCAAGGATATCTTTCACCATCTCATCGCCCAAATACCCACTCCCGAAAAAGTCATTCTCGATCTGAATGCCACTCAATTTATGGATAGTAGTGGTGTGGGTGCTTTAGTCCATAATCTCAAAGCGGCCAGGGCAGAAAATATCGAGTTAGTGCTGGCTAACGTCCATCCCCCAGTGATGGGGGTTTTATCGATTACGGGACTAGATCAATTATTGACTTTCCAAACCTCCCCCCTAGCAGCCCAAGAAAACGGCCGTACTACCCCTGAAAACCATCTACCCGAAACCCATCCCTCAATTCGCAGTTGGTTAAAGCGCGGTCTTGACATTGTTGGTGGGACCGTGGGTTTATTAATCACGGGGGTTATTTTTGTCCCTATTGCTATCGCTATTAAGTTAGACAGTCCAGGTCCAATTTTTTTCAGTCAAACCCGCTGCGGTTGGTTGGGAAAGGAATTTAAGATTCTCAAGTTTCGTTCCATGTGTGTGGATGCGGAAGCACTCAAGGATAAAATCCCCAATCAAGCGGAGGGAGCTTTTTTTAAAAATAAAAATGATCCCCGGATTACCCGGGTAGGAAAATTTTTACGTCGTAACAGCTTAGACGAATTCCCTCAGTTTTGGAATGTGATCACCGGTGAAATGAGTCTTGTCGGCACTCGTCCCCCCACACCCGATGAGGTGGAACGCTACGATGTTCCCCAATGGCAACGTTTAGACGTAAAACCCGGTATGACGGGAGAATGGCAGGTGAATGGTCGCTCTCAGGTGCGTAATTTTGAAGAGGTAATTCAACTAGATTTGCGCTATCAAGAAAATTGGAGTTTAGGCTACGATCTACAACTGATTTTTAAAACAATTTTGATTCTCTTTCAAAAAAACAGTGGTGCCTTCTGAAGTCTTAAATTCCCCTTCTTCCCCCCTCCATTTCCATCTACAAGTCCGGACGGAATTGGCAGCTTTAATCCCAGTCCTACAATGGTTTGAATCTCACGGCCGCTCTTTTCTACCTGATTCGGTGCTTTGGCAGTGTAAAGTGGCTTTAGCGGAAGGATTTACTAATGCTGTCCGTTACGCTCACCAACATTTACCAGCGACTACACCCATCGATCTAGAATTAACTTTACAGTCCCATTCTCTAGAAATAAAAATATGGGATCACGGTCAACCTTTTGATCTGCAAGCCAAACTTGATTCTCTACAACAACATCCCCTCGCACCTTTGGAAATGGAAAGCGATCGAGGATTACTTTTCATGCGTTCTTTTACTGATACTTTACAATATATCCGCACTGCCGAAGGGAGAAATTGTTTAATTCTCCAGAAAAGTTTTTAAGTCAATTTATCCCCTGTTAGAAACTACGTCCATCGTACAGGTTTCCAGACGAGAAAAAAGAATTATGCCACCACCCACACCCCACACAAGGGTGGGAAGATGTCCCCAGGGTGCTTTGAGAGAGAAAGTAATTTGATCGTAGTATAACCACTTGTTATTAACTCGCCAACCGACTTTTGATCCAAAATCGTTCCATTTTTGTTGATCATAATTGCCGCTTCCTCCTAAACTTTCATAGATTCTTTTCTGAACAGATATACCGAATTTTTCTTGACTATATTTTAACCATAGTTGATTGATAGTGGCTAAATCTTCACAGGGAAAGTTATCTATGTCTTCTATCTTAAGATATTTTTCTTTAGTTCGATCGGCAACTTTTAAAAATAGATTAGCCGTTTCTTGATCTGCCTCTTGCCATTTTTCTTGCGCTAAGAAATCCCGTAGGTTAGTGTAATCAATTGCCTTGGCACTTTTGAGGTTAATTTCCTCCCTGGTGGCAACTGGAAAAACTGATAAAACCGTTTCTTGAATTGTGGCCTGTGATCGGGGTTTTGGCGGAATCACTGCAGCTAATTTTGCCGCCAACTCTTGCAGGACTTCCTCGACTGATTGATAACGTTTTTTGGTACCAAATTCAATTAATTTATCTAAAATTTCGCCTAATTCAACACTAACAGGATTATTAATAAGGTGCTGTCTCCATACCCATTCATGTTCACTCACATCGAATAATTCAAAGGGAGATATTCCCGTTAATAAATAGATACAAGTGACTCCCAAACTATATAAATCACTGCTATTGATCGCTTTGCCATTGCTTTGTTCCGGGGCGACATATCCCGCCGAACCGATCACTGTTCCTGTCAGGGAAAGATTAGCAATAGTGATAAATTTAGAGGCACCAAAATCAACTAAAATTATTTTATTATCGCTGCGTCTCCGAATTATATTGGCTGGTTTAATATCTCGATGAATGACTCTTTTAGCATGGATAAAATCAAGAATTGGCAAAATTTCTAATAAAAGATGTTTGATCTTTTCTTCATTGAAAACTCCCTCGCTTTGTAATTCTTGTTCTAGATTTTCTCCCTCAATATATTCTTGAACAAGATATTGTCGCCCATCATTGCTGGTAAAATAGGCATAGAGGGAGGGAATTTGTGGGTGTTGACCGAGATTATCT
>NZ_JASJFG010000685.1:0-1760 GCF_030065375.1 Microcystis sp. M49636_WE2
AGCACTTTTTCTCGGTCAATGATTAGGATAAGTTATAACTTAAAAATTAATCAACAACTAAAGCTTATGCTTGTAGCTAAGTGAAATCATTGATTAAGAGACCTGTACTTTTCAATGACTTTTTCAGCAAACCCTAATTATGCTTGTCGCTAAAACTTGCTTCTGGTAAGGCTTTCAAAATAGCTTGACATAAAACTTAATTTAGGAGTTACAAAGGTGAGATGCTCCCCGCAACTTTTGCGGCGTTGTCAGATTAGAATATGAAAGATGCAATGCAATCCTTGCTATCAAAGTAATTTCAGTTCCAAGCTGATTCGGAGCATCTTTCAATTTGACAACGCCACTTTTGCTTTAACTTTGACACTATTGACACCCTTGATTTGTTTTGCCAAGGGTTCAATTTTGTCGAGTTGCTCTTGAGTTTCTACGGTTCCAGAGACGACTACCGCTCCATCTTTAGCAGAAACTGTAAGTTGCCCTTTCGGGATGTTGGCTTCTAGCTTAGAGCGAACTTCACTGGAAAGGTCACTGTTCGCGCGATCCGCATCTCCTCCAGTTAGATTGTTGCGTTGCTCACGAGCGCGAATATCAGAATTGAGTTGATTTCGGCGCACTTGACTAGACGCATCGCTTTGGTTCTTTTGGACTGTTTTAGTATCAGGAACTTGCCCCGTTTCCTCTGTGGAAGAAGGGGCGTTGGTGCTAGTTTTAGCGTTGTTCCCACAAGCCACAGTTCCAATCAGTAGAAGGCTGCTGAGGATTAAAGTTGTGATCTTTTTCATGATGCAAATCCTTTAATAATTTCCGATTTTACAAACGAGAAGCAGGAGGATCGACATAGCCTTCAATTGCTAGGGCATTGTAAATTTCCCACTCGCGAATCCCTCGGCGCTTTAGAATTGTTTCAGCCTGAAGGATGTCAGCATCTGTACCGTCCACGATCAACAGGTAGTCTCCACGAACCACATAATCGTGATAGACTCGTGCCCGATCTTCTGGAATTCCTAGACCAATTAGACCACCTACCAAACCTCCGGTAGCCGTCCCGATTGCACCGCCAGCTAACGTGGTAGCGATCGCAGTTGCAGCCGCCCCTGCCAACATGACGGGACCCACTCCAGGAATTGCCAATATGCCCAACCCAACCAGCAAGCCTGTCAGTCCTCCGATGGCTCCGCCTGCCGCTGCCCCGGTCTTTGCTCCTTCGTCAATATGAGTTGTTTTTGTTTCGGTAAGCTCTTGAACTCGTGTCTCACCAATCCGGTTGCTCTGCTCCAGTCGTTCAGGCTCTTTGGCAATGATTGATACCTCATTCATGGCAAATCCGTCATCTCGTAATCCATTCAGTGCCTTCTCTGCCTCTTGATAGCTAGAGAAGATTCCCACGGCTCGTTTACGGTTAGTTAAAGTCATTTTTCCCTCCAACGCTATGCGGTAAAAGCTTTGTAAATCCTATAGTATGGCGAACTATAGCGATTGAATTTCCTGATTTAAGTTGACAATTCTGCTCTTGGCATTACTGTAACAGGCGGTTGCTTGATTTACTGTATGAATTGATTGAGTCTGTATGAATTGCTTGAATACGAGACAAAATGTAACGGGCGATGCACGAGTTAAACTCCATCGACTTTACCCGTCAGACGCTCATCAAACTTCTGCTCATAATCGGGGTCTTGAGTTCCGAGGAGTTTGTCCCAGAACGTGAAATATAGACCGTAATGTACGGTGTACTTGCGATGATGAATGGAATGATGGGCAGG
>NZ_JASJFG010000185.1:0-6431 GCF_030065375.1 Microcystis sp. M49636_WE2
GCCTATCGGCACCCCCCTTATCAAGGGGGGCAGGGGGGATCGAACCTAAAATCCATTTTTAATTTAATTATAACCAGCTACTTAATTTTTAGGGAAGACGACGAGGATTCATGGTTTCTCCTGGGGTAATTTCTGCACTTTGAGAGTGGAGTAAGCGAGTTTGTTCGAGGATAGTTTCTAAGTCTTCATCCGAGAATTCTTCTACATAGTTTAATTTCACTTCTTCTAGGAAGATAATTAATAACATCTCGATTCTTTCTAGACTGTGACGGGATTGTAATTCCCCAGCGAGAGATTGCCCGAAACGCTGGACTAATTGCTGCAATAAACGTTCAAAAACTTCGTCTTCCTGGGTAATCTTGTCAGCTATATTAACAAAAGATTGATACAATTGACTAGATAGACGATTGCTCAAGTCAGTTTTTAACCCTTTCATACCGGGTAATCGCAATAAGCTCTGATACGCAGGAGTTTGACTGAGAATTTTCTCGATATTGTATTTAATTAAAGCTTCTGCTTCCGGTTTAACTTGCGGTAAAACCTTGTCAACGGTGCTATTAACTACTAACCGAAAAATTTCGATAACTTCATTAGTATCATTGAGATTATTATAGCCGCCATTGAGGGATCGATCGAGAAATTTCTCCACTTGTCCCCGTCGGATATATTCCTGTATTTGATTAATAATTCTCAGGACAATTATCTCAGTAATATCTTTAGAAATTAGCGCAACTAAACCTTTAACTGCCTGTTCTTTAATCAACTTTAAGTTAATAATTTTAACTTGGTCTAGGCGAATAACGGTAGGAATAAATCGCAACCATCTCCAGATAGGAACAAACAGAAAAATATCATACCATCGCCATAACATAGCCTCGCGCCAACGCAGGCCTTTATGAGTGCGAGCAATCCACCAAGTTCTCAGCATAAATTCCCAGAAAAAGATGGTACCAAATAAAAAATCGATCGCCTCAAAGTTATCTATCGGTCTCCCATCTTCTCCCAGGGGACGAAAATAATTAGTTTCTATTAAAGGTTGAATTTCTTGATTAAAAAATTTCAACTCTTTTTCCCAGCCATTTTGACTGAGATAATCCCAAGTCCAAAACTTCTGAAAGGCTGCTTTTGCGGAAACATTTTCTGTTTTAAAAACCCGCAAGCGCATTTTATTTTTAATCTTTTCTAAAGTCCCAGTTTTCTCCGCCGAGGCAAAGGGATTATTATCGACCATATTGACACTATTCTGGCGCAAATTTTCTAAAATTTTCTCAATCTCTTGGCGATATTCTCCCAGATTAAACTCTGGGTTAAAGAGTTTTTGATTAATTATTTGATTAAGTTTATTAACCGTATCTAAATATTCACTGGTACTGCGATAGGGTTTAATCCCTTTCACCACATCATACTTAGCGATTCCTTTAACAAAGGGAATTTCTAGGGGTTTATCGGGAGGTATTTGTAATTCTTGAAAGGAAATCGTCCCGAATTTTATTGGTTCATTAAATCTTAATAAAGTTATTTGCAAGCGTCCCTGTAACCAAAAATCTCGCAGGGGAATATAGGTTAAATCGAAAATAACCAGAATATAATTACATAACACCAATAGGGCCATGCAAGTCTCAAAGAGATTGCGCGGGGAAAAACGACGGTTTCTGCTCACGGGGTTTTTAGTCAAAGTCATTAGCCTAGAAAGCACACTTTGACTATGGTAAACCGAAAACGCCTAATTTTTTGGACCAAAAGCGATAGAAGTAGTGAAAAAAGGAGCGGTTAAACTTAGTTCTGCCTCAGCAATTAATAGATGTGGTCTTCTATTCTGTGATAGCATCCTAGCAGATTCAGTTATATCCCAAGTTACGGCGTTTTTCCTAAAGATGAAGCCTCGTAGCCTCCTAGGGTGTGTTAATAAAGTATTGACAATGTAAATACATCCTGCCTATACTACAAGTATGGATGTCTATTTTGTCCTCAGTGGCATTACTTTTGTTTGGAATGACGAGAAATCTAGGATTAACCCGATCAACCATGACGGTATTACGTTTCAGCAAGCAGCAGAAGTCTTCTTCGATCCACTGCTGGTTGTTGTTGATGCAAGTCGCAATGATGAGGCACGAGATGCGATCATTGGGTTAGATAGACGGTGGAATCTCCTGTACGTCGTTTATATTGAGCGTGAAAACGACATCATTCGGATCATTTCGGCTCGCAAAGCCACACGCAAGGAACGTGAGTATTATGAAAGTTGAGGCATTAAAAAAACGACTGGAGAAAAATCGCCCTATGACTACAATCACGATTCGTATTCCCGAAGATGTGATTGAAGATTTAAAGCGGGTTGCACCGTTACTTGGTTTCTCAGGTTATCAACCTTTGATCCGTGCTTACATTGGACAAGGGCTGCGTGCGGATTTGGAGCGTCTAGAGGGAGATACAATTTCTGCTCTCGTTGCTAGTTTGAAGCGTCATGGTGTAAGTGATGAAGTGCTGCAAGAAGCGTTGAGTGAAATTACTCCGCGTTAGTCTAGGTTTTCGGCCTCCTAGGTTGAGTTGAGCGAAACAATACGGGGTCGAAAATGGCTCAATTCGATTGAAAAAGCGAAACCCAACCACCTCAACGGTTGTTATTACTTATATAATAGACTACATAAGCTTTATTGATCGCTTTGTTCTATGTCCGAATCAGCTGCTGGAATTTCTGTTTCCAAACCCCAAAATATCTGGAAACGACAAGTTAAAGTCAATCTGAGAAGTCTCTTTAGTACCCTGGGAAAAGCCGCTCTTAACGGGGCATTTTTGCAGTGGGATGATCTGGCCGAAAATGGAGTAGAAGTTTTAGATGATCTTGGTTTAAGTCGGACTCCGGGGGAATTAGCGGGTTTATTAATAAGTCAATCGCTAATGAAAGCGATGAAAGGATTACTTAAAAGTAATGCTGATTTACTGCCCCAAGAAGTTGAAAAGCTGCCTTTAAAAGAACTTTACCGTCAGATTACCGACTTTTTAGAAGAGCCGGAATTAATTCTCGATCAAGATTTTTTTGAGCATCCCGAAAGATTACCTATAGTCGCACCAATCCAAGCAGCTTTTTTACGGTGGTTAACAACAAATAATTTAATCAGTAATTCTCAGGAAGCGAAGAGCCTAAGTAACCGTTTACCAGCTTATTTTGTCTTAGCATTGCAGGAGCAATGGAAAGATAAACGAGATGAATACAGTCTGCTTTTAGATGAAATCGACACTCCTTTTAACAATGCTTGGAAACGAGAAAGAGGCTGGTTACATTATCGAGCTTGGTTGCAAAAACAGATCGATGAACCTATTTTTTGGGAAACCTTTAGTTTAAAGCAAATTTATGTACCTCTACGGGGATTTTATGAAGAAAAAGAAATAAAAGCCACCCCAGACACAGATTACCATCGAGAGCCATCATTTAAACGCATTGTTATCAAACTCCAAGAGCAGTTAGAAACATGGTTAGAAGCGGCAAAATCCGATGATGCTATCCGTTTATTGACCGGTGGGCCGGGTAGTGGAAAATCCTCCTTTTGTAAGGTATTTGCTGCCCAACAAGCTCGCTTAGAAAAACAAGTTTTATATATTCCCTTGCATCGCTTGAGTTTCTCCACCGATTTAGTAACAGCAGTTCAAACTTTTGTTCAACATGACGGTTTTTTACCAGAAAATCCCCTAGAACCGAGGGATCAAGATTTAAAATTACTAATTATCTTTGATGGCTTAGATGAGCTATCTATGCAGGGAAAAATCGCCCAAGAAGTCGCCCACAATTTTATTAATGAAGTACGAGAAAAAGTCCATCATTTTAATCAAAATAAAACCCGTTTACAAGTGTTGATTAGTGGGCGTGATGTGGTGGTACAATCCAATAAAAATAATTTTAAAAAACCTCAGCAAATTATCACTATTTTACCCTATTGGGTTGATAAAAGCGATGATTTTAGCGATGTCGATAACTTATTAAAAGTCGATCAACGTGATCAATGGTGGCAACAGTATGGGCAAGCTAAAGGGAAAAACTATGCACAATTACCGCCGGAATTATCGGGGAAAAATTTACAAGAAATTACCGCTCAACCGCTATTAAATTATCTTATTGCTCTCACTTTTGAACGAGGCGAGGTTCAATTTTCCCAAGAAACTAACCTCAATAATATTTATGACAATTTGCTCAAGGCAGTCTATGAGCGAGGTTATGAAAAAAATAGTCCAGGCCACCGGGCTATAGAAGGGATTACAGAAAAAGATTTTGTGCTAATTTTAATGGAAATTGCCCTTTCCTGTTGGCATGGTAATGGTAGAACCACCACCGTTATAGAGATTGAAGAACATTGTGAAAATAATGGCTTAAAAAATCTCCTAAAAAATTTCCAAGATAGTTTTCAAAGCGATTCCCAAGGGAGTATTACCCGTCTTTTAACAGCCTTTTATTTTCGAGAAAGTGGCGATTTACGAGGCAGCGAAAAAACCTTTGAATTTACCCATAAAAGTTTTGGTGAATATTTAACTGCCCGCAGAATTGTTGACCGAGTTAAGCAAATTCATAGGAAATTACAAGACAGTGAAAATGATTATGACAATGACTATGATCCCAGACAAGCTTTAATCGCCTGGGCGACTTTATGCGGACCGACGGCAATAGATGAATATCTTTTTAGTTTTATTGTCAATCAAATGCAATTACAGTCCCCAGATGAAGTGAAACAGTGGCAGAAAACTCTGGGTCATTTAATTGAATATCTTTTGGTCAAAGGAATGCCGATGGAGGGTTTAAAAAACCGCCCCAATTTTCAGGAGGAAATGCAACAGGCACGCAATGCCGAGGAAGCTTTATTAGCGCTATTTAATGCCTGTGGGCGAGTCACCGAAGAAATTTTTCCCATTCAATGGCCTTCTCGTGAAGCTTTCGGCAATTGGTTGGCCCGTCTTCAGGGACAAAGAATAGATTTTGAGCCTATGTTGGTGTTAGATTGCCTCAGTTTTCTTGATTTACAAAACTGTCTGTTGATACATCGAGATCTTGGCGGGGCAAATCTTCAAAGGGCAAATTTTGCAGAGGCAAATCTTAGAGGGGCAAATCTTCAAAGGGCAAATCTTGAAGGGGCAAATCTTCAAAGGGCAAATCTGGTCGGGGCAAATCTTAGAGGGGCAAATCTTAGAGGGGCAAATCTTAGAGGGGCAAATCTTAGAGGGGCAAATCTTGAAGCGGCAAATCTTGCAGGGGCAAATCTTGCAGGGGCAAATCTTGCACGGGCAAATCTTAAAGGGGCAAATCTTGAATGGGCAAATCTTAAAGGGGCAAATCTTGAATGGGCAAATCTTAAAGGGGCAAATCTTGAATGGGCAAATCTTGAATGGGCAAATCTGGTCGGGGCAAATCTTAGAGGGGCAAATCTTAGAGGGGCAAATCTTGAAGAGGCAAATCTTGAAGGGGCAAATCTTGAATGGGCAAATCTGGTCGGGGCAAATCTTGAAGGGGTTAATTTTAAAGATGCTAACGTCAAAGGGACGATTCTCGATACGGAAGTTAAAACCGAGTGACTCTTCTAGGTTCTGTGTGATAAGTTTAACTTACAATATGATCGATCAGTCTTTGTGTCCTTTGTGTCTTTGTGGTTCGTTCCACCCCCTCGCTAGGAAGAATGTATCTTAGAATACATTTTACCCACCAAACCCAAGAGAGCCGCCTTAGATATTCTTCAACAGCTTATCCCTACCTAGGATGAAAATAATTATAAATTTCCTTAGCTAATTGTTCCCCAATTCCTGTCACCTGTTGCAATTGTTCTAGGGAAGCTTCGCGAATATAATCCAGAGAATGAAAATGAGCTAATAACTCTTTTTGTCGCTTAAAACCTAAACCCGGTATCTCATCCAGACGGGAACGGCGACTTTTTTGCATCCTTTGTTGTCGGTGAAAGCTAACAGCAAAGCGGTGCGCTTCATCCCTGACTCGACGCAATAATTGCACTCCGGGTTGTTCCTTATCCGTCTCTAAAGGAGAGGATTCCCCTGGTAAAAAAATCTCCTCTCTCTGTTTAGCTAAACTAACAACTTTTACCTGTTCTAATAAATTCATCTCCCCTAAAACTGTCACCACTGCCGATAATTGTCCTTTTCCCCCATCAATCATGACCAAATCGGGAAAATCATCACTTTCGGCAATATTATCGGGATTTTCGGCATAACGACGGAAACGCCGGCGAATTACTTCTGCTAAACTGGCAAAATCATCGGAATGGCCGATTTTAACCTCGGGATTTTTGATTTTATAATGACGATAATGTTGATTAGCGGCCACCCCATCGATAAACACCACTCCCGACGCGACTGCATTAGAACCCTGAATATGAGAAATATCATAACCCTCGATGCGGTGGGGTAGTGCCGGTAAATCGAGAATTACCGCTAAATCC
>NZ_JASJFG010000224.1:0-4693 GCF_030065375.1 Microcystis sp. M49636_WE2
CCAAGCTTTTCTGGTCGGAACCCCCTAAGCCGAGTTTTCAAGGTGCTGCGCCGTCCACTTGGTTTTCGAGACTGGCCTTTTAATTCTAACGTAAAGCCAACCTAGAACGGCGGGGTTTCAGACCCAAAATTTCCGATGAAACGCCTCGATCGCTTCCTCTAGGGTTGGATAAATACGTTCGGTCGAGATCGTCTCGGATAGGTCTCCTTTTTTTAATTGCTGATATAAATCTTGCTTCACCCGCGCCATGGCAAAAGTAATACCACGGCCGATTAATTCTCGATGTAATTCTTTCAACATATCGACCGCCGTAATATCGATATCTAGAATTGCTTCGGCATTGAGAACGAACCACTCGACGGGGACTTTCTCCGCTTCGATCGCCGCTATTACCCGTTTCCGAAAATTCTCGGCGTTGGCGAAACAGAGGGGCGCGTCGTAACGGTAGAGAACCAATCCGGGGATCGTCGTCGCGCCCTGCCAATCCTCGATGTCGTGCAGGCCCGCCAGATTCGGCACTTCCCCCAAAACCGCATCGTGTGGTCGCATCAGCCGTGCGAACAGATCGACCACCGATAACCCCACGGCAACGCCCACCCCGACGAGGATATCGGTGGCCAGGACACCGAACATGGTGACGAGCGCCAATCGGAACTCACTGGTTTTGAAACAACGCAGACGGTTGAACTCCGAGATCTCGATCAGACGGAGTGCGGCATAAATCACGATCGCCCCTAGGGCCGCTTTCGGAAACAGGGATAGCAGCGGTCGCAAGAACAAGAGTACCAAAATCACGATCAGAAAAGCCACGAGGGAAAACAGTTGCGATCGACTGCCCAGAGAATCGCCGATCGCCGTGCGACTGCCGCTACTGCTGACGGGAAAGCCTTGCATGATGCCGTTACCGATATTCAGCGCTCCCAGGGCGAGTAATTCCTGATTGCCATCGATGCGATAGTTGTTTTTCGCCCCGAAGGCGCGGGCGGTCAAGACGTTATCGGAATAGCCAACGAGGGCGATACCGATGGCCGAGGAGAGTAAATAGACGAACTGCTGGGAAGAAAAACCCCTCGGTACTTTCAAACTCGGTAAACCGGCGGGAATTTCCCCGATCACGGCGATGCCGCGCTCGTTCAGATCGAACAAATATACTGCCGATGTCGCCAGTAGAACCGCGAGTAAAGGGCCGGGGGCATTGGGAAAGCGACGTTGTACCACTAGCAGGAAAATTAAAACACCGGCGGCAAGAATCAGAGTTGGTGGGTGAATCTCGGATAAATGTCGGGAAAATTCCCCGATCTGTCCGAAAAGCGATTCCGCTTTTAGTGACATCCCGCTAATTTTTCCCAACTGACCGACGATCATGATCACCGCTACCCCGGCCATGTAGCCGACGAGGATCGGTTTGGAGAGGAGATCGGCGAGAAACCCCAACTGGGCGAAAGCGGCGAGGCAGCAGACGCTACCCACGAGTAAGGCCAATAGACTGCACAGACTGGCGTAGTTGCTACTATCCCCCGCCACGAGGGGCATGATAGCGGCGGCGGTCATTACTGCCGTTGTCGATTCCGGCCCGACGGAGAGTTGTGGTGAGGAACCGAGCAGCGCATAGATAAGCATGGGCGGTAGGATCGCCCATAATCCGGCGATCGGTTGTACTCCGGCCAGTTCCGCGTAGGCCAGACATTGGGGAACGAGATAGGCCGCCACGGTGATCCCCGCGATGATATCTCCCCGCAACCAGGCCGAGCGATAGGATCGCAGACGCTTTAACCCGGGTAGGGAAAACTGCTCCCTAGAAAAATTTAATCGAGTAGGCATCCTCATCTTTTCTCCTGTCATCGAAAATGTCTCGAAAATCTCGCCCCCGGCGACCCTGGCGGTAGGAATAATTTTTCGCCAGTTTAACCCGGTTTTTTCTAGTTTATTTTGCTTGCATCGGAACCGAGAAGTTTATTCGCCCAGGTCTTAGTCATACCAAATTAAATTGTATTCAGTAAGGATCAAGGGAAATCCTGTCAGAGAAGCAACCCTCTGGGGGTGTTAACTTCTTAAACAATTCATCTACTTTGACTTCTAACGCGCTTAGGGTGATGGGAGCGTCAATTGATAAATATCCTCTAATTTCTTAAGCTATAATTAAAACTCAATAACTTTAACCAGAGGCGGGGATTGTCTTTTTCTAGCCAGCTTTGGGAGTTTTTTAACCATTGGGGAAACCAGGAACCAAAAAACAGATTTTTGACTCCATCAAGGCTAAAATCGAGATAGGAACCTAACCACCGAATTAAATCCTGACTGCCAGCCATTTCTGCTATCCATAACAGTAAAGCGGGGTTTTTTCTGGCCGCTTTAATTGCTAAACGGCTAAAGGTCAACCAATCGGTTTTATCCTTAATAAAGGTTTCAGAAACCTCCGGCGGTTCGTCGGCCAATAAACCGAAAAATGTGTTTAACATGGCGTTGATTCTTTGGGGTGGTAAGGTTTTTCCTGTGGGAACCATCATTCCTTTAGAAAATAACCAAGTTACCGCCACATTGCTTTGATAGGCCCGCACATTTTCTAGGTCTTTAGCTGTTAGTAAATCGTGTTTCAATGCCATATCCAAAAGATGGGTTAAGCGCTCTAAATTACGCACCAAAGAACCGAATCCAGTAAAGATTAAGGGTGATTGCAGGGAGGCGGCATCACCGATGGCTAAAATGCGATCAAAGGAGACAATTCGATCTTTTTTTCCTGTACTAAAATGCCCCGGTATATAACCAAAGGTTGGTTTTTTCCAGGTTAATTTTTCTGGGTCACACTGTCGATATTCGGGCAGAATAGTAAAGAAATCTTCGTACATTTCCAACAGAGAACCGGGGTTATCGGGATGGACTTGATGATAGTGAAATAGATAGAAGGTTAATTCTTTTCCTTCCCCCGGAAATAATTCCCAAATTAGTTGTCTGCCTTTAGAAATATCGCCATGGGAATTTAAGACATCGCCATAGTGAGAATCCCACACCACTGGATCGAATCCTTCTACTACTGCCCCCACCGTCGGACAGACACTATCAAAGGCACGCACTCCGTTTAATTGCCAAGCAATCGGGGAGGCAGACCCCATGGCATCAATCAATAAACGACCTTTTATCTGTTGAATTTCTCCACCATGATTAAGGGTGACAGTAACACTATTAGCAGTAATATCAGACTTAAGAAATTCGGTTTGATCGAGAATTTTACCGCCATATTCCTGTATTTTTTTACCGCAGGATTGCAGCAATTGATCGGAATTAATGGCGATATTTAAAACCGTGGGAGTATGGAGAATCTCCGCCTTCAGATGGGGGGGATTATTGCCATCAAAAAACTTATTAAAGCCATCGAGGTATTCTTGGAAGATTAATTCCTCGAATTCTTCGGCAGTAAATAGGCCTAAATTAATTAAACTTTGAAACTCCGATCGAGAGATATTCCATTCCCGATTCATCCGTCCGAAAGGCAGTCTTTCTACTAAGAGGACTCGATAACCTAATTTGGCCATCTGTGCGGCGTGAATTGCCCCCAAGGCACCACCAATATAAATTAAGTCGTAGGCGATGGGATGATCATTTTCCTCACTGCTAGAGAAAATTACCGGCTGCGGTTGTTGGGGATTTTTGGCACTGTCGCGCCAACGTTTTTCCCACCAGTACAACCGTTCTAAATCTGCCTCCCCTTGCGGCATTTTGCGGAAGTAGTGAACCGTTAGGGGATAGTCCGCTTCTAAAGCTGTAAAAATTGAGTGATTTTTTCGATCGATGTTTGGTATCGTGTTACACTGCGGCGGAAAACGCTTTTGTAAAGCTCGATCGAGCTGCCGAGTTAGGGATGTTTCCAGGTAATGCGATCGCTCACCCCAGCGGAAAACTTTTAAATAAGTAGTCCGTTGCAGCGTCCAGACAAAGATCGACAATTCGATCGCCTCCGATAAGCGCAATCTCACCCCGTTAGGTGTATTTGTCTTGACACCGCTTCCGGGTTGCCAATCGGATTGTAACCACTGACAAACGGCGATCGAGTCGGGAGTCGGAATTTCTCTGTAAAGGATTTCTCTCATCTTGATTTAGCTATTACACCCAAAAATCGTCTGATTACGCTAGACTACACAAAAAGTTTTCTGAAAAAAGTTGAAAAAACTTTACATACCTAGATTAATACACAGCCAGGACCATCTGATTATGAATTATCCTATCCCGACTACCCCCGAAGAAATTGCCGCCCTCCGACAGCGTCCCGTGGATGAGGAGATGATCGCTGCCGTGATTGCGGGAATCATTAGAATGGCCCGCGCTCAAGGCCAATCTCTCGATGATCTTACTGAAGAAATTCTCGCAGAAGACCCGATTTTAGATCAAGTGCAACGACGTTGGTTAAGTCAGCTTTTGACTAATGCTTGGCAAAATTTAGCTGAATGGGTGTAATTGGGCGATGGAATGGCTAACAATCACTCTCGCTAGTGTTTTGACCCTGTTAACTCCCGCAGGGGCAATTATTGATACGGTTTTAGCCCATACCCTTCGCTCTCAAGTCCAAAAAGTGGAACAATTAGCCGTCAGGGTCGATAATACTCCCAATTATCAGGCTCTGCAAGGCAAAATCGATCGAGTTCGCATTTCTGCACGGGGAATTTATCCCCTTGCTGATGTTCGCATTGAGAAGATCGAG
>NZ_JASJFG010000395.1:0-1021 GCF_030065375.1 Microcystis sp. M49636_WE2
ATCTAAATCTGCGGGGCTAAATTTCTTGTGAATCTGAGGAAAACCTAACTGTTTAATCACTTGATGTTTGCGTTCTTCCTCAAGAGATGACAACTGATTATAATTAACCCAGTGAATACAGTTAACCGGACAAGTCTCGATCGCTTCTTGAATAATTTCTTCTTCGTCACCGTCCTGATTATAGACGCGAGAGCGACCGTATTCGCCTTCAATAAAAAAGGTATTGGGGGCAACGTGGGCGCAGTGTTTACAACCGATACAAGTGACCTCATCGACGTAAACCGCTTTCTGGCGCAGTAAACCGCCCAATTCCGGTTCAAAACCAGTGCGATCGGGGGAATCTCTCAGGAATCCCCCTAACTCTGGTTCAAAACCAGAGCGTTCGGGAGAAAAATCAGCCATTAGGCGCTCCAACGTTGTACCACTAGACGAATAGAACCATCAGTATTTTTTTCCTGTGCTGCCACCTGAAAACCCTGTTTAGCAGTTTCTGCCAGAATGGTGTGGTAGGCATAACCTTGATTTACTTTTCTTAAAAATCCTTCTACGGTTAGGGGTTGTTGCCAGTATTGCAAATCGGCAACCAACTCGTACTCGTTACCATTCCAGCGAAACCCGATATCGTAATTGTTATCTTGCTCGATTACCACCTCTGCGGTTAAAGTTTGACCTTGATAACCTTTGACGGGGTGGGAACCCTCTTTCCATTCCATCCCCATATCGCTGAGGGCGGCTTTTAGGTAGGATAGATCGCGGATTTTGGTTTTGATATTGCTAAAGTGTGACATGGTTTTTCAGTGGCTTAAATAAAGGGATTGGGAAAGATGAAAAATTACCAGTCGCTAAAAGTGGCTGCGTTGCTGACTTTCTCTGACTGGCTGACGGTTTGATGGTAATAATCCGAGGTTTTCTCTTGAGACATCAGCTGCCCGAGTTGTGCCTCGATCGCCGCCGTCACCTCTTGACAAGATGAACCGACTATGCCTGTCACCTTTTCCATGACGCGACCATCGGGATAGAT
>NZ_JASJFG010000368.1:0-3317 GCF_030065375.1 Microcystis sp. M49636_WE2
CTAGCACCCTCAACCATAAAGTCTCCTCATTGACTGGTAATTGATGGATGGCGACGATTCCTGTTTTGAACAGGCTAGGGGAAAAATAAACTCCTTTTCCCCACTCCTCTTTCATCCCCTCTTCCGGTAGGAATGAAGGGGGGATTCCCACGACTTCTTCAATCATTCTCGCCGAAAAAGTAGGCGTTAAAATCCAGAGAACTGGTAGTTCAGCTTCAGTTAGAGTTTTGTTTGTCCGTTTCGCCTTCCTCAAGACCTCGCCATGAACCGCATATAACTTTGAGATGCAGCTGCGAATCTCTACCTCGGAGGGAGGATTACGGAAGGGTTCAAATAAGCAGCAAGTCGCCGCCATTTTAGCGAGTATGCCCAAGGGTAATTCAGTCCTTGATGCTGAACTGGCTGGTTCAAACCAGACATCGATTTCTTGAACTTCACTCTTGACTTTCTTGCTCTTTTTAATCGTCCCTAGAGACGCTAAGAGTTCTTCTAAATATTCCTTGGCAAATTGGTCGTGAATTTGGCGAGTCATTGCAGGGGATAATTAATCCGAGAAAGTGCATTAACAATCTTGTTAGATCATAGCAAGTTTTGAGAATTTATCGGCTCTTCTAGGTTCTGTGTGATAAGTTTAACTTAAGTAGCTGGTTATAATTAAATTAAAAATGGATTTTAGGTTCGATCCCCCCTGCCCCCCTTGATAAGGGGGGTGCCGATCCCCTCTTAATCCCCCCTTGATAAGGGGGGTGTCTGATAACTTTTAACGCCTACCTACTTATATAATAGCGATCGGTCTTTGTGTTCTTTGTGTCTCTGTGGTTCTTCACACTCATTGCTTAAATGCCCCTTCTCAAGTTCCCAGAGCTTAGTCACCAATATTGCGAAAGTGACAGAAAAGGGATAATCTTCCACTCAATTGCCCAAAATAAAGGCTAGAATCGAAATATAGTATCGATCGCTACGGATTTTTCATGAATTACAGAAAATTTTGCTTGGCTTTTTTGCTGTCCCTTATCCTCATCAACACCGGATTAGTTATGCCTAGTTACGCAAACGAAAGAGAATTGAGGACAATTACCGTAACGGGAGAAGGAATAGAAAATATCGCCACTTCTCAAGCAATAGTGCGCTTAGGCGTAGAAATTCAAGGCAAAGAAGCGGGTAAGGTGCAGCGGGAAACCGCCAATCGTAGCGATGCGGTGGTTAAATTTCTCCGTTCCCGTCAAGTGGAAAAATTGGAAACCACTGGCATTAGTTTACAGCCCAATTACGACTTCAGCAACAACCAAAGACGTTTAATCGGTTATATCGGGGCTAATTTGATTAGTTTTCAGGTTGATATAGCCCAAGCGGGGATTTTAATCGATGAAGCGGTCAAAGTCGGGGCAACACGCATCGATGGGGTCAGTTTTACTGCTGGAGAATCAGCGATCGCAGCTGCCCAAAGAACCGCTCTCATCAAAGCCACGGAACAAGCTAGAGAACAGGCTACAATCGTGTTACAAGCCCTCGGTTTAGTGCCGAAAGAAACGGTTTCTATCCAAGTGGGTAATACCAGTAATCCCGTGCCAATAGCCCGCTCAGAAGCGGTTTTTCGGAGTGCCGATGCTGCCAGTAGCCCGGTTATCGGAGGGGAACAAACCCTGCGCGCTGCTGTCACCCTCGAAATTAGCTATTAACATCTGTAGCTAGAGACAACTAACTACACATATCTAACTGCCTCTTGCCTGTTGCCTCATCAAACTTTCGCCCTCATCCGTGAATTATCCCAACTTTTTACCCACTGTTAGGGAGGGATTGAGTGAAGATACCTCCCTTGCTCTCCTCCAAAATATCCAACAAATTGCCATCGATAGCCCCATCTATCCTCGATCGATTCTAACTACCTATAGTCAACAAGGGCAAGGTCAACCGCCTTTTCTTCTCCTGCACGGTTTTGATAGTTCCCTGCTGGAATTTAGGCGTTTACTACCCTTACTCGCCCAAAATAGGGAAACTTGGGCGATAGATCTACTCGGCTTCGGTTTTACTGAGCGATACCCAGATTTACAAGTATCTCCGAAAACTATTAAAAGCCATCTTTACCATTTCTGGCAAACTGCGATCGCAGAACCGATAATTTTAGTCGGTGCTTCCATGGGGGGTGCAGTGGCCCTAGATTTTGCCCTCTCCTACCCGGAAATAGTGGCAAAATTAGTCCTGATTGACAGCGCAGGACTAGCTAACCCCCCAGTTTTGGGTAAATTGATGTTTTCTCCCCTCGATAAGTGGGCAACTAATTTTTTAGCCAATCCCCGCGTGCGTCAAAATATCAGTCGTACTGCCTATTTTGATGCAACTTTGGCCACTGTTGATGCTTGCACCTGTGCCAATCTGCACCTGAATTGTCCCCACTGGAGTGAGGCTTTAATCTCCTTTACCAAAAGTGGCGGTTATGGGGCATTTTTGCCGAAATTAAGCCAAATAAACCGAGAAACGCTGATTATTTGGGGAGAAAACGATCAAATTTTAGGCACAAAAGACGCGAAGATATTTCAGCAGGCCTTACCCAATAATCAACTGGTTTGGATTCCTCGCTGTGGTCATGTTCCCCATCTCGAAAAACCGGAACTTACCGCGGCCGCGATAGTTAAATTTGCGAACTAAAAACTTATAATAGGATTATTTGACCCTATAGTGCCAACTTTTATGAAATTTTTGCCGATCGCTCTCGCTACCTTCAGCCTTCTGAGTTTATCTGTCAATATTCCCCCTACCGTAGCCACACAACAGCTTTTTTGTCGAGGCCGCATGAATAACGGTTGGTCCTATTCAGCAGAATTTATCAATGGACGTTTTGAGCGCATTCGCTGGACGCGCTCCGGTCAACCTCCCCAAGTTTCTAGCCTTAGCTTTAAAAATACCAACAACAAAGGACAGCCGATTTATCGGGGCAGTTTATTCGCCGCAGTCAGTGTCACTCTGATAGACTTATCCAAAGGAGATGTCCGTCCCGGTTCGCAAATTTCCGTGGGAGTGGAAGAATGGGGTTGGTCGCGGGGAAACTGCGGTCTTAACAGTTGACATCCTCGCCGCCCTAAAAGTGCGGCGATTCCTAAACCTCACGATTTAAGTTTCTGCTTCCACCACCGTCGCATACCACAGTTAAAAAACCATGTACTGTCTTACACAGAGTCTACAGACTTTCGCCCCATTTCAGAAGCCCGATTCCGTGTGTCCCACGGTACGTTGACCGCCTATAGCTTCTTGTACTTGTTGCGCGCGACTTTTTACCCGGCCAAGCTTTTCTGGTCGGAACCCCCTAAGCCGAGTTTTCA
>NZ_JASJFG010000409.1:0-1427 GCF_030065375.1 Microcystis sp. M49636_WE2
CTAGCACCCTCAACCATAAAGTCTCCTCATTGACTGGTAATTGATGGATGGCGACGATTCCTGTTTTGAACAGGCTAGGGGAAAAATAAACTCCTTTTCCCCACTCCTCTTTCATCCCCTCTTCCGGTAGGAATGAAGGGGAGATTCCCACGACTTCTTCAATCATTCTCGCCGAAAAAGTAGGCGTTAAAATCCAGAGAACTGGTAGTTCAGCTTCTGTTAGAGTTTTGTTTGTCCGTTTCGCCTTCCTCAAGACTTCGCCATGAACCGCGTATAACTTTGAGATGCAACTGCGAATCTCTACCTCCGAGGGTGGGTTACGGAAGGGTTCAAATAAGCAGCAAGTCGCCGCCATTTTAGCGAGTAACCCCAAGGGTAATTCCGTCCTTGATGCTGAACTGGCTGGTTCAAACCAGACATCGATTTCTTGGACTTCACTCTTGACTTTCTTGCTCTTTTTAATCGTCCCTAGAGACCCTAAGAGTTCTTCTAAATATTCCTTGGCAAATTGGTCGTGAATTTGGCGAGTCATTGGAGGGGATAATTAAGCCGAGAAAGTGCAGTAACAATCTTGTTAGATCATAGCAAGTTTTGAGAATTTATCGGCTCTTCTAGGTTCTGTGTAACAAGTTTAACTTAAGTAGCTGGTTATAATTAAATTAAAAATGGATTTTAGGTTCGATCCCCCCTGCCCCCCTTGATAAGGGGGGTGCCGATAGGCGGGGGGATCCCCCCTGCCCCCCTTGATAAGGGGGGTGCCGATAGGCGGGGGGATCCCCCCTGCCCCCCTTAATAAGGGGGGTGCCGATCCCCCCTTAGTCCCCCCTTTAATCCCCCCTTAATAAGGGGGGTGCCGATCCCCCCTTAGTCCCCCCTTTAATCCCCCCTTAATAAGGGGGGTGTCTGACAACTTTTAACGCCTACCTACTTAGATCGCCATGAAACACACATTATCCGTATTAGTTGAAGATGAAGCGGGAGTCTTAACCCGTATTGCTGGATTATTCGCCCGTCGGGGCTTTAATATTGAAAGTCTGGCCGTGGGTCCTGCCGAACAGATGGGAGTTTCTCGGATTACGATGGTAGTACCAGGAGACGAGGACAGCATCGAACAGTTAACCAAACAACTTTACAAATTAATTAACGTCCTCAAGGTGCAGGATATCACCCAAACCCCTTGCGTGGAAAGGGAATTAATGCTAATTAAAGTTAATGCTACCGCCGAGCGCCGAGCAGAAGTGATCGAATTAGCGCAGGTATTCCGGGCCAGGATTGTGGATATTTCTGAGGAAACCCTGACCATCGAAGTGGTGGGGGATCCGGGTAAAATGGTGGCGATTATGCAAATGCTGAATAAATTTGGCGTTCGCGAGGTGGCCCGTACCGGTAAAATTGCTCTGATTCGCGAGTCGGGAGTCAATACGGAA
>NZ_JASJFG010001106.1:0-2917 GCF_030065375.1 Microcystis sp. M49636_WE2
GACGGTTTGATGGTAATAATCCGAGGTTTTCTCTTGAGACATCAGCTGCCCGAGTTGTGCCTCGATCGCCGCCGTCACCTCTTGACAAGATGAACCGACTATGCCTGTCACCTTTTCCATGACGCGACCATCGGGATAGATGATAAACTCTAGGCTTTCCATGCTCATAGGTCTTCTCGGCGTGATCTGGGGTTTGCAAAGCTCCCTATCGTTTTAATTTACGATAGTTTGCTAATCGTAGCAATCTGGTTAAAATTTTAGCAAAACTTTATATTATCTCGGCCAACCACTTTCATTTTTTGTAAGTTTCGCGTAACTTTTCTTCATCGTCAAGGGCGAACCTGTCCCCGGAGGGCATAATTTAACAAAAGTACACAAAAAAGACGACCTGAAGCGATAAATTGAAAATAAAGGAGATGCAACGGCGAACCACGACCGCCGAGATCATAGAATTTTGTCTATAGGAATCAGAACAAATATGAATAAACAAATAGCCAGCGATCGCCTTCGGATCGGTGTTTTAGGTTTTGGTGGTTTGGGACAGGCTGCCGCTAGAATTCTCGCCCCCAAACAGGAAATGCTTTGGACTGCCGCCGCCGATAAAGCTGGTTTTGCATACCACAAAGACGGTCTAGATGTCAATACCTGTAACAAAATTTATCATGACCGGGGTTCGATCGGTTATCTGGAAAATTACGGCAGTCTCAGCGAGAACAGTATCGAGGAATTAATCAAAACTGCCGACGTAGAAGGCTATTTCCTCGCCTTACCGAATTTACCTAACAATTTCATGGCCGATATCGCTAAAACTTTCATTCGCTTAGGTTGGCGCGGAGTTTTAGTCGATGCTCTCAAACGTACCAGCGCCATGGAACAAATATTAGCACTACAAGCAGACCTAGAAGCCGCCGGCATCACCTACATGACCGGCTGCGGTGCTACCCCCGGACTGTTAACTGCGGCCGCTGCCCTAGCTGCCCAGAGTTATGCAGAGATTCACAGCGTTAAAATTACCTTTGGCGTGGGAATCGCCAACTGGGAGGCTTATCGTGCCACTATTCGCGAAGATATCGCCCATTTACCCAGTTACAACCCAGAAACGGCCCACCGGATGAGTGATGCGGAAGTGGAAATGCTGTTAAATAAAACCAATGGCATTCTCAGCCTCGAAAATATGGAACACGCCGACGATATTATGCTGGAATTAGCCGGAATTTGTGGACGCGATCGGGTTTCCGTCGGGGGTGTGGTGGATACGCGCAACCCGAAAAAGCCCTTAAGTACCAATGTTAAAGTCACGGGGCGGACTTTTGAAGGCAAAATTTCCACCCATACCTTCACTTTAGGTGATGAAACCAGTATGGCGGCTAATGTCTGCGGGCCAGCTTTCGGTTATCTGAAAGCGGGGGTTTCCCTGCATCGTCGCGGTATCTACGGATTATGGACAGCAGCAGAGATTATGCCGCAATTTGTGCGCTAGGGGTTTCTCTGCCGTAAAATAGCTAAAACTTTCGGGAAAATAGCGGGTAAGGGAGCGATCGCTTCTAGGCTCTCTCCCGTGACCGGATGTATTAAGATTAAACGATGGGCGTGGAGTAACTGCCCGGGTAGATTAATCCCGATGGAACGACCGGAACTATAAAGGGGATCCCCAAGAATCGGATGACCGATATGGCTGCTATGAACGCGAATTTGATGAGTTCTGCCAGTTTCTAGGCGAAATTCCATTAAGGTGTAGTTGCCTAGTCTTTCCTTGACTTGCCAGTGGGTGACGGCATTTCTACCGCCTTTTTCCACGGCAATAATAGCCATCTTTTGGCGATCGCTGCGGTGACGACCGATGGGCAGATCAATTGTACCTGTTTCGCTTTTGGGGACACCATGGACGAGGGCCATGTATTCCCGACGGGCAGTTTTGGTTTTTAATTGTGCCTGTAGGTGTTGATGGGCCTGGTCGGTTTTGGCAATAACGATCGCACCCGTGGTATCCTTATCTAAGCGGTGAACTATGCCGGGGCGTTGAATTCCACCGATTCCGGCTAAATTTGGGCAGTGATGCAGTAAAGCGTTGACCAAGGTTCCCGATTCGTGGCCGGGGGCCGGATGAACCACTAAATCGGCCGGTTTATTGATGATAATCAGATATTCGTCTTCGTAAAGAATATCAAGCTCGATCGCCTCGGCGGTTAATTCGAGGGGTTGACTGTCGGGAATGGTAATCTTTAAGTGATCACCTTGACCAACTTTAGTATTTTTATTAGTGCAAATTTGACCGTTTAACTGTATGTATCCCTGTTCTATCAATTTTTGCAGCCTCGATCTCGATAAATCGGGTAATTGTGACCCCATCCAAGCATCTAAACGTTCTTTTTTTCCCGCAACTTCTAAGTTTAATTGGTTCATCGATTTTTAGTGATCAGGGTGTAGGGTGGGGGGGAATCAAGAAAAACTGACTGGAGATTAGTTAATCTACTTAGCTCAACAATTCCATTTATTTTAACAGTAATTGAACTTGCTCTGGCTGCTTGAGATGGAAATCTTGGGATGAAATTTTCCTGATTTTTAACGACAAAAGCCACAGCAAATCAGTAGAGATTTACTCATCCCCAAAAAAAATAGAGAGACGTTGCTATAATCAACGTCTCTCGATCAGAAATTAATCAATCAGAGTAAGCCAAGCTGTTTTAAACAACCGAATTATTGCCCACTTTAGTCAACGAAAATGCCATTTAAAACTCCTGAAATGATCGAAACCACGATCGAACCGAATAAAGCGGCAAAAAATGATTTTACCTCAAAGCCACGGATAAAATAGGAGGCTAAAGAAAAGGAAATGGCATTGACCACAAAAATAAATAACCCTAGGGTCAAAATAGTTAAAGGCAGGGTAAAAAGAATCAACAGGGGTCTAATAATA
>NZ_JASJFG010000144.1:0-3324 GCF_030065375.1 Microcystis sp. M49636_WE2
CTGATTTGGGGATTTGCCGGTAAGAAATTTAACCAACCTAGGAACGCTTGGGACAGAAAAAGCGAGAAAGTGAAAAATAAACCGATCGCCAAGCCGTTAATTAACTCGATCGGCGTTTTTCTTCGCCAAATCAACCCATAACCAGCTAATCCCTCATCGCCATAAATTGTCCGTCCCCACCAATGGGATAACCCCAAAAATTCCAGATAGAGAACAGAAAGGGTCAAAATTGAGACCAGATTGGCATTAGTGGCAAAAAAGTGATAGAGGGGAAGTGCGATCGGCAACCAGAGAAAAAGTAGGAGCAAAATAAAAACCCCCAGTCGCAGGGGGACTGGGTAAGTGGCAATTACCCGTAATCTTTTATTCATCGGGTTCGATGCTGCTGGTCAAACCTTTATTTTTCAAGGTTTCACAGTAAAATTCCGCGTGTTCTTGGATGCAGGTAATCACCAAGGCTGTACCATTCGTGTGCGCTTCCATCATGATATCGACTGCTTGGGGTTGCGTCATACCGGCGATCGTTTGCATTAAACTCTGAACCACATACTCCATCGAGTTAAAGTCGTCATTGTGGAGTAAAACGCGATAACGCGGCGCTGGTTTACGGATTGTCGCTGTGGAACGCTTTTCGATCACTTCTGTGGACACCGTGTCTCTCCTTTGAATCTATATCACAAATACAGGTCAATTACTAATGATCATAATCAAAATTTCCGGATTGAGCTAGGCTTTTTCTGTGATCCGTGAGGGGGTTGGGTGTTGGGGAGTGGGGGACAGCCAAAGGAATGACATTTTTAGATGGATAGATCATAATTGAATTAATTGGCTAATTTAAGCTTATTTTCCCATGGCTACTGACGAATTACAAAACCTCGAAGACAATATTCAACGCTTAAAACAACAATTAGCGGGAAAGCGAAACACTTTAGTTACAATCGCACCGGAAGAACAAGTTAGGATCAAGCAGCAGATCGAAGATTTACGCCGACTAATTCGGGATTTTGAACGAGAAAAATGGGATTTAGTCGCCAGCGACAGTCAAGAAGCGTCCTTTCCTGATGCCGAGGTAATGGTAGCAGAAATTGTCACAGAATTGACGGCAATTACCAAAGAACCACCCCCAGAACTTGCTTCTGCACAAATCTTAGAATTATTAAATCAAATTCTGGCTAAACTCAATCAACCAGAGCGATCGGCAGCAGCCAAATTAAAAGCGGCCATATCTACTATACCCCCTTTTGTTTCCCTGACCTACGAAGCGGAATTAGATACTGAGTCAACTTTTAAGCGTTATTTTCCCACATTTAATCGTGCGATCGCAGGGGTGAAAAATCGTCTAAAAAAGTAAGTATTCCCTCTAAAAGCTTTGCTGGTATCGAGCGGACAATTAATATTAGTCAATCGGGAATTGGTAATACACAGAACAACATCTTTAATCTGTGAAAACCAAGCCTAGTAAATGTTATCATTGAAAATAGTTATTATCAAAGACAAGAGGTAATTTATGTCAGAATTGCAATCGGAAGCGTTAAAACCAATATTAAAAGAGTTACTCTATGAGTTATTAATACAAGAAAAGGATTTACTAAAAGAGTTAATTTATGAAGTGCTGGAAGATACGGCTATGGCTAGGGCAATTCAAGAGGGAAAAGATAGTAACAATGTCAGTCGTGATGAAATTTTGACTCTGTTAAAAGAATAAGAGATGAATATTGAATTTCGTAAAAGCTTTGAGACAGATCTACGCAATCTCAAAGATGGTAAAATTAAGCGACAAATTCAGGCAATTATTGAGGAGATAGAATTAGCCAAAAGTTTAACCGAGTTGCGTAATGTCAAAGCGATTCAAGGGTATCGAGGATTTTATCGCATTCGGATTGGGGATTATCGTCTTGGTTTGTATTTAGAGCAAGATACTGTCGCCTTGGTTCGTCTTCTACACCGAAAGGAAATGTATCGTTATTTTCCTTAAAAACCTCATTAATATTACTTTTAGATTAGATTTATTTTGAGCAAAGATAATTATTTTTAGAGAGAATTAAAAATGAAAATCAATATTGAGCAAGATGGAACTGATAACAATCAAAATAATACTTTTAATCTGAATATTCCCGAACCAAAAGAACGTCAAGCTGTCCCTAGTAATGTGGGCAAAAGTACGGTTAATTTTGTCGGGAGGGAAGATGAGTTAACCTTAATTCATCAGCAATTGCAAACAGAACAAGGGGTGATTGTTTGTGCAGTAGAAGGGTTAGGGGGAATAGGAAAAACCGCTTTAGCTTTGGAATATGCGAAACGATACCAACAGGAATACGCGGCACAATATTGGTTATCCTTGCGACTATCGGGTTTAGCAGAAGAAATAGTTAAATTAGCCGGTCCTTATCTATCTTTACCAGAAATATTGAAAAAAGAATCTTTAGAAAAACAAGTGGACTGGTATTGGCAAAATTGGCTACCTCAGCAGGGAAAATTATTATTAATTCTCGATGATGTCCCCAATATCGACCGAATTCCCGATCAAATGTTACCAAAAGATTCTAGGATTAAGATATTAGTCACCACTAGGGAAAGGTGTCTTAGTACGGAATTTGAGTCTATAGCTTTAGATGTTTTACCCTTGGATAAATGTGTAGAGTTATTAACCAAAATTGTTGGTACTGCTAAAGTTGAGAAAGAAAAAGCTTTAGTAGAACAGATTTGTCACAAAATTTTAGGACGCTTAACCTTAGCAGTGGAGTTAGTAGGGGAATATTTAGCGAAAAATCGTCATTTAAAGTTTAGCCATTTACGCGATAAATTAAATTTAGCTCATACTGCTTTAACCCAGAAAAGAAACCACAGAGATTATGGACATTTAGGGGTAGCAGCCGCAATTAAAATCAGTTGGGATGATTTAAGTTCTGCTGTTCAAAAAGTGGCAATGCTGTTGAGTTTATTTGCACCAGTGGCTATTGCTTGGACGTTGCTATCGGAGATAAAATCTTAAGAAATGTCAATTATCACTATTCTTACTGACCCTCAATAAATTAGAATCAGATCATAAATGCGATCGCTTGCTCAATTCTCGATGATTAATCTGGAGGCCAAAATCAGCAACTGAGGCAATTAACCTTTTTCAAACTACCGAGTTTAGGTGGTAGTCACTGATAACTGATAACTGGTAACTGATAACTGAAATGACTCGCTTTATTTGGGATAAATTTAGCAAAGACTTCTTAGAAACCCTTCTTTCTCCCTACGGTACAGTAGTTGTCAGCAAAGAAGTCACCTCAGAAATTAAAGAAATTGATGTGTATTTTAGTCCTAATATCTCTGAAA
>NZ_JASJFG010000043.1:0-4904 GCF_030065375.1 Microcystis sp. M49636_WE2
ACTCAATTGGCAAGATTACGGGGTAATGATGCCACAATTAGAACAAAATGATTATTTTCAGCTTAACTTATTAGCAGACATCTATTTAGATAACTTAAGTTGGTCGGGGGGAAATACCACCTTAGAAGCAATTGCCTGTCAACTTCCAGTTGTTACCTGTCCGGGGGAATTTATGCGCGGAAGACATTCCTATGCTATCTTGAAAAAATTAGGCATAACCGAGACAATTGCTACGGATAAAAATCACTATCTTGAAATTGCTATTCGTTTAGGTTTAGATAATCAATGGCGACAAACAATCAAAGATTATACTAAAATGAATATCGATACAGTATTTAACGATCAAACCTCTGTAGAAAGTCTAGAAAGATTTTATCAATCTGTAGTAGGAGAGAATAAATAAAAGTTTAGAGCTAGATAAAATTTAAAAAACTCACATCCGACTACCGACTCCCTAAAAGGAAAACTTCCTACCTGATCATTAAGATAACTGCTATAGTTGAAACCCGATTAAATTTTCGATCGCTTTGAGTAAATCTTGATTAGTCCAATTCTGGTACAGATAAGCGGCGATCGCACATCCCCCCGCACCTACTCCCTCTTTGACGAAACCCTGTTCATAAGCTTGCAAAACCGGGTATTTAGAGGCTGAAAAGTTTAATTGTGTGGCTAATAAAGGCACTTTTCCGATCATTCGGGCTAATCCCACCGTATCCCCCGTTTTATCTTCCGCTACCCAGCGAGTTGTGCCGACGATGATATTTTCCCAGTTAACGGGATAGGCATATTTAGCCACTAGAGCTTTAATTAGGGCAGAAACGGCTAACATTTGGGTTCCTCCGGCGAGGAGTACCCCACCCTGGCGACTGGCGGCGATCGCCATGCCAGCGACGAAAATCTGCTGAGGATCGCCTAGGGCGGCGATTACCTCAAAAGGATCAAAAATTTCTTTTCGGGCTAATCCCTGCTCAACTATTGCCCATTTCTGAGCATGATTGCACTGGGGATGGCTGCTGTTAACTTTGCCGTTGGCTCGATAACCCAATCCGGTGAGGATGGCGAGGGCGGTGGTGGTGCCACCGACCACACACTCGCCGATAATTAGATAACTAGACTCGCGGGCTAGTTTTTCTCCCCAGGTTAGTCCTTGGGCGAACAGGTGTTTTACTATGTCGAAATCTAGGGCGCGGCCGGTGGAGAGACAACGGGCCGGTTGTCCCCCCAGTTCGATATAATCGACGGCCGGGGGCAAGGGTAAACCGGCGTTAAAAACCCGGACGGGAATGGCTAATTTTTCCACCACGGCGCGGGTAATATAGGCAGGGGAGGCTCCCACCGTTAGGGGGGGTAAGGGATAACGGGGATGGGGTGAAACTCCTTTAACGATAAATTCGGCATCGGCGATCGCTGTATATTTTCTATCTTCCGGGGTGGCGCCGGCGGTGGAGATTCCGGGGATTAATCCCGTCTCGGTAAACCCCAAAACTAGGGCAAATATCGGAGAAGATTTTTGATGGCGCTCTAACCAATTTTGCCCCCGTTCGATTTCCGTGTAAATTTTAATCATCTGTTGATTTTGTCCTCTTACTTATCACTATTTCCCTCTCTCCATGAGATGATCTTTGATTTCAACATATTTAGAAAATAAGTTATCAATACTAGCCAGTTTTGCCCCGTATGCTAAGGCTGTAGCCATAATAATACGGTCAAAAGGATCTTTGTGAATGGGAGATAAATTAACGGCTCTAATGGCAATTTCGGGGGTAATTGAAAATATATCTATTTTAGCTACTGTTAAAGCTTGTTGAATCCACTCTTGAAGGGGATAACTTAATTCTAATCTCCCCCGTTGGTTAGCAAGGGCTATTTCATAGCAAGAAATGGGGGAAACTCCGAGAGATTCTGCTAACTCAAATTTTTCTAGCCAATGCTCGGGAAATCTGTCAAAATTGCCATTTATTAACCACAACCAAATATGAGTATCAAGCACAATTACTTCAGACATTCCCAATCTTCTTCATCTACAATAGGACTGACCATATCACCTAGTATTTTAGCTTTACCCACCATATTCTCAACTGGAAAATGACGTTTGAATAAGGATGGTTTTTCTTCTAATAAGTTGTTTTTGCTGGCGGTGAAATTTTTAATTAATTGATAAAGTTCATCTAGTTGTTCTTCAGGTAAATTATCAATTGCTGTTTGAATAAGTTCTTTAACAGTCATAGTTTTACTCTCTATTTTCTGAACTTGAGTTATACTATAACACAACGGTTCCTTCAATAAAGGGACTCATCTTGAGATTTTACCTAAAATACAGCAGACTAAAAAGACTCATTTAAACCGTTTATTCTTAGATTAGCGGAATCTCCCCTAATGCAAGAGTGCCTCGTCTCAAAAAGTAATTTAAACACTTAACAGCTTATGTCTCCCCTGTCTTCTGCAATTATCGATACTTGGCGACGTTTTTACCGAGATCCCCTGGCAACAATAGGAGCGATCGCATTAATTATAATTATTCTTGCCGTCCTATTCGGTCCGATTTTTTATCGGGTCCCCATCGATACCATTGATTTTAGTCAAACCACTGCTCCCCCTAGTTTAAAACATCTTTTCGGCACTAACGATCTGGGCCAGGATCAATTGGCGAGGATTTTGGTGGGGGGTCGAATTTCCCTAGCGGTGGGGATTGCTGCTATGATAGTTGCGATTATTCTAGGGACGGCGATCGGAGCTATTTCCGGGTTTTACGGGGGCGCAATCGATGGCTTATTGATGCGATTAACGGATTTATTCCTATCTTTGCCCCAATTACCCCTACTTTTACTGATTGTCTATCTATTTCGCGATAGCATCAAAAAAATCGCCGGACCGGAAACGGGTATTTTTATCCTCGTGGTTTTAGTAATCGGGGGTTTAAATTGGATGTCGGTGGCGCGATTGGTGCGGGGAAATTTCTTAAAGTTACGGGAGATGGAATTTATCTCGGCTGCGATTGCTTTGGGGGCCACTCCTTTCCGTTTAATCTGGGTGCATTTATTGCCTAATGTTTTGGGAATGATTATCGTGGCGGCTACTTTAGCGGTGGGTAATGCGATTATTACCGAGTCAACCCTGAGTTTTTTGGGTTTGGGTTTCCCCCCCGATGTGCCGACTTGGGGACAAATGTTATTTAAAGCTAAAGATTACTTGACAACTGCCCCCCACTTGGTCATTTTTCCGGCTCTGGCTATCGTGATCACAGTGTTAAGTATTAATTTTATCGGTGATGGTTTACGCGATGTCTTCGATCCTCATGTTTGAGGAATTGTGGAAGTGGATAATTGCCGAAAATTACCCAGAACCCCTATGATGATCAGTAACGATGGTGAGGAAATAAATACTGTGAGTAGCGTAACTGTCATTAGCGATCAGAAGTTTGACCAAGAGGTTTTTGAGGTCGAAAAACCCGTTTTAGTCTATTTTTGGGCGAGTTGGTGCGGTCCGTGCCGTCTGGTATCCCCCTCGATCGATTGGGTAGCCAACACCTACGGCGAACGGCTAAAAGTAGTTAAACTAGAGGTGGACCCTAACCCCAACTCGGTGGCTAAATGTGATGTGAAAGGTGTTCCCGCTTTACGCATCTTTAAAGATAAAAAACTTATTGCCACTCATGAAGGGGCGATCGGCAAACCACAATTACAATCTTTTATCGATACCTATGTCAGCTAATTAGGTATCTGTGGTTATGAATAACTTAACCCTAGCACACCGCTTACAGGCACTCCAATCCAACGTTTTTGCCGATATGGATCGGGCAAAAGCTGCCAGTAGAGAAGCGGGTAATACCATTATCGATCTTTCGCTCGGTTCCTCCGATCTTGGGGCTGCTCCCCACGTTGTCGATGCTATTGAGCGATCTCTCCACGATCCTCACACCCACGGCTATTTACTCCATAATGGTACGCGAGACTTCCGAATAACTGCCGCTAACTGGTATAGCGATCGCTTTGGTGTCCCCGTCGATCCGGAAACGGAGGTTTTACCCCTAATTGGTTCTCAGGAAGGCACGGCCCATCTACCTTTGGCCCTTCTCAACCCCGGGGATTTTGCTCTGCTCCTCGATCCGGGTTATCCCTCCCATTTGGGCGGTGTTGCCCTTGCTGGCGGTCAAATGTACGGAATGCCAATTTTGGCAAAAAATGACTTTCTGCCGGTTTTAGAGGACATTCCTGAGGCAGTGCTGGCACAATCGAAGCTGATGGTCTTGAGTTATCCCCATAATCCCACTACAGCGATCGCACCTTTGGCATTTTTCCAAAAAGCGGTTGACTTTTGCCGTCAGCATAATTTAGTTTTAATCCACGATTTTCCCTATCTAGACATCTTTTTTGCGGGAACATCGCCCCCCCCGTCAATTTTACAGGCCGATCGAGCTAAAACTAATTCGATCGAGTTTTTTACCTTTTCTAAGTCCTATAATATGGGCGGTTTTCGCATCGGTTTCGCCATTGGCAACCCGCAGTTAATTATGGCTTTGCGACAGATTAAAGCCATGGTTGATTTTAATCAGTATTTGGGCATCCTTAACGGTGCGATCGCTGCTTTAACCGGTAATCAAGATTCAGTCAAGGAAACCGTCGCTATCTTCCAAAAACGCCGGGATGTGTTTATTAATGCCCTAAATCGCATCGGTTGGCCAGTTGCCACCCCGGCCGCCACTATGTACGTTTGGGCGAAAATTCCCCCCAGTTGGCCGGGTAATTCCGTCGATTTTTGTCGGCAATTGGTGGCCCAAACCGGTGTCGCGGTCTCTCCCGGTTCCGGTTTTGGTAAGGGTGGTGAGGGTTATGTGCGTTTTGCCTTAGTTCACGATCCCGATATTCTAGAGGCTGCCGTGGAGAAAATTGGGGCTTTTTTGGGAT
>NZ_JASJFG010001056.1:0-1802 GCF_030065375.1 Microcystis sp. M49636_WE2
AGCTATTAATATTCTCTAACTGCTCGTTACTGGGTGAGATAGCTAGGGGTAAATCCTCACCCGTGGAGGACTCGGCAGACTGAGGCATAGTCAAGGACATAGATAATAAGGAATTGCCAGCAGAAAAACTTGGGTTTAGGAAAAAAAATCACTGGTTCTAAAGTGTCATAATAATTTAGATTGTTCTTTTCTTGCACGTCCGCTCACCGATTGCCTCCCACCCAATGAGTTTAGAATCCGCTACCGATGAAGTCATTAAGCAAAATTTAGAACAATTTCTAATTGTTTTGTCCGTTTCCCTGAGTGTGGCCACGGTTTCGAGGATTTTTAGCTGGTTTCGCCAAATTCCTTACACCCTATTGTTAGTGATAGTCGGTTTAGGTTTAGCCTTTATCGATATCCGTCTGGTGAACCTATCCCCCGAACTGATTCTAGAAATTTTTCTGCCCCCTTTGCTATTTGAAGCCGCTTGGAATACGCGCTGGCGAGATCTGAAGGATAATTGGATTCCCGTCAGTCTTTTCGCTATTGTCGGCGTAATTATCTCGATTTTCGGGGTTGGTTTTACCCTAGATGAATTGACCAATTTACCCCTATTTACGGCATTATTAGTGGGTGCGAGCCTTTCTTCTACGGATCCCGTCGCTGTTGTCGCTCTTTTTCGCGAATTAGGGGCCAGTAAAAACCTCACCGTGCTTTTGGAAGGGGAAAGCTTATTTAATGATGGGGTTGCTGTCGTCGCTTTCGCTCTTTTGGTGGAAATTCCCCTCGGTGCTAGTGGTCTATCCTTAGAGACAACCATTAGCCGGATTGCGGCTTTTATCGGTATCGGGGTGGCAGTGGGTTGTTTAGTGGGTTTTGGTATTTCCTATCTGACTCAACGTCTGGATTTACCCCTAGTGGAACAGTCTTTAACTCTTGTGTCCGCCTACGGTGCTTATTTATTAACCGAGGAGTTCGGGGGTTCGGGGGTAATCGGAGTGGTGACTACGGGGATTATTTTAGGTAATTTTGGCTCTAGAATTAGTATGAGTCCCCGTACCCGCCTATTAGTCACGCAATTCTGGGAGTTTCTCGCTTTTTTTGTCAATTCGATCGTTTTTCTCCTCATCGGCGATCAGATCCGTCTCTCCAGTTTAGCCGATAATCTCAATTTAATTTTTATCACGATCGCCGCCGTGGTGGCGGCCCGTTTTCTGGCTACCTTTGCTTTGGCAACTGTTAGTAATGCCTTGATGGAAACTAAAATTAATTGGCGGGAAAAAACGGTTTTATGGTGGGGAGGTTTGCGCGGTTCCGTTTCTATTGCCCTAGCTTTAAGTGTGCCGGTTATTTTTCCCAATCGTCAGGATATCATCGATATCGTCTTCGGAGTTGTTCTCTTTACCCTTTTGGTTCAGGGATTAACTATTCAAACTTTCCTATCGAGATTAGACCTGATCGGTGATCAACCAATTCGAGAAAACTATGCGGAACTTTTAGCCCGACGGGTAGCTTTAAAAAGGGTTTTAGACTATCTTTCTAAGTTAGATAAATCTCCCGATGTTGCCCCCGAATTTTTTAGTTATGAGCAGCATCTCGTCAAAGAAAAGTTAAAGACCGTAGAAGCGGAAATACAATCTCTCAACGATAGTTATCCCCAATTACAACTATTAACAATGGAACAACTTCGGGAAACCCTCCTAGATATCGAAGCTGATACCTACGCTGAATTTATTCGATCCGGCCGTTTAACTAGCAATTTATCCCCCGTCCTTCAAGAAATTCTCGCTGAAAGTAAAATTACTGATCAGTAGGACTAT
>NZ_JASJFG010000050.1:0-9926 GCF_030065375.1 Microcystis sp. M49636_WE2
ATGCTCGATGAGGCCATCCCTGTTACTCGCGTTAATTCTTCTTGATTGTGGATGGGGAGCTACAGGGCAAAAGCGTTTTGTATTCTGTATTCCTTGCTACATTCTGAATTTGGAATTGCTGGCTATTTTTAGCAAAAAACCAGAGCATCAATAGAACAATAGCGATCGCCAGTCCGCTAAAAACAGTATTTTTATGCTGCTCTAACTGCATGGGTGCGGGGGATTCTTCTTTTTTCTGTTTATTTGTCCCCTTTTTAAATTGCGGTGTACTATCGGGAAGTTTCTCTAAATCGGGAATCTTCGTCATCCACTCATCTGGGCGTTTGAGACGGGGAGCTTCGATAATATAAAGCAGACGCTTGGCCTGTTCGCGAATTTGATAGATAGGATGGGTAATAAGTTGCCTACAGATTTCACTAGCTTTCTCCCCCTCTCCTAACCCCTGATGGGCAGAAATTAACCAAATTTGAATCTCACCCCCTTCTCGGGAGCCTAAGGAAATTAAGGCTAAAGCCGCATTTAATTGCTGGACACTAAGACGATATTGTCCACGCTCAAAAGCACTGATTCCAGCTTGATAAAGGTCTTGAAAAGAAAGATTTTCGGCCACGGAGTCAAGATCGAGATAAATAAAATTTTACATAAGTATAGCAAGAGGTAAGAAGCAAGAGGAAACTTTGATCAGTATCAGATGTGAGTTTTCAGTTCACTGATGGTTCTTCGTTACTTGGTATGGTTTGATCGGGTGGCATAAATAGACTACATCCTTATCTGGCAAGAGACTTAATTGATTAGTTCGTTCTAGATGGAAAACAATTGACAAAAATCGCCAAATGTCTTTCTATATAAGGGTTTCATCTCTTATAACCCCGTCTATTGCCTAACACAAACAAAAAGAACCTCACTTGATTACTGTTTACTGTTCACTGTTTACTGATCACTGAAAAGCTCCCCACCTCCGCCATTGAGAATGAGAATCTCGGCAAAAATCCGGTACACTTTCTGCTAAACCTGTTCAACCCGCACGGTATGAAAGAGATTAATCCCCTGTTGCTAATTATATTAGTGATCGCCACTACAATAATCAGTCTAGTTTTAGGGATTCTATTTGGCAAAAAAGCGGCCTTGTTAGGAATTTGGGCAGTTCCCGCCATGGTCGCTTCTTTTATCCATCCCCGTCTGGGATTATTAGCCCTAATCATCTATCTTCCCCTGAGTAATACCTTCGCTTTGTCTGTGGTGAGAGTTTTTCAGGTAGTGGGCAACTTTATTGGCATAGAGCCCTCCTATGCTCTCTACAAAATCGCCAAGGATGCCTTTTATTTCGCCGCTTTAGCGGCAATTTTAATTAAAACAAAAACTTTTAAACAATTACGCCCCAAAATCAAGCCTTTTCTCATCACAGCTTTGATTTTACTTGCCAGCAGCTTGATAACTTTTCTTTTTGTCAATCTGCCCCAAGGAGCAATTGCTGTGGGAATTGTGGGATTAAAAATCCTCCTCAGTTATATTCCCCTAGTTCTCTGTGGGTACTATTTAATCGAGCAAAAACGAGATTTATTCATGGTTAACCGAGTTTTAATCGTGATGATCTTAGTCTGTTGCGGTTTAGCTCTAATTCAATACTTCTTACTCGTCCAAGGTATCTGTCCTGACAATGAATTCCTCAATCAACTCGAAGTCCTTGTCCCGAAATCCGACAGCCAATTTTATCCGGATATTACCGAAAAAGCCACCTTGAAAGCTCAATGTTTTGTCGGCGGTTCATTGTTGTATAATCCCGATCGAGGCTTAATTCGTCTCCCCGGCACATTTTCCGATCCTTGGCAATGGGGTTGGTTTTTAGTATCTAGTAGCGTCATCAGTTACGCGGCCAGTTTTAGTGATCCGCAAAAAAGATGGCGCGTCGCTGGTTGGGTGGCCATGGTTTTAGTCTTGCTTGCGACTCTGGTTTCTGGACAAAGATTACCTTTTTTGCTAGTACCTTTGTTTTACTTGGTTCTTTTTATTGTTACTAGCAAAAGTAAACGAAAGTTACCATTAAAATTGGGAATCTTGGGACTGATTTCCCTGCTCGCGGTGACGTTAATTCCCTTTATTCAGGAAAGAGGGCTAAATTTTATCGGTCGCTGGCTATATTCGTCTCCCATTGACTTTGTAGGCAATCAAATGCAGTTGAGCTTCAGATATGTACAGCTTTTTGGTTTTGGTTTAGGCAGAGCCAGCAGTGGCGCTCTTCATGTAGCGGGAGAAGAAGGGATAAGACTAATTGAAACCTACTACGCTAAACTCGTCCACGAAATCGGTATCATCGGTTTTATCGCTTTTATGGCACTGGTGACAATTCTCTGTATTCTCACCTTTAAAGCCTATTTAAAAGTAAAAAATGCTGCTTTAAAGCATTGGGGTCTCTGTATCTGGATTTTTATACTTTTTATTAGCTATAACCCCTACTATTATCCTCTCTCCGTCGAGCCTGTTTCTGTTTACTATTGGTTATTCGCTGGAATATTGCTAAAACTGCCGGAAATCAGCGACAAATTGGAAGATGATGCGAGATTTTCCCAAAAAAATCAAGTGGAGAATTAAGAGGATTTTTATCGATAATTACATTATCTCTCGACTGATAGGAGTTAACCGCAATGACAGCAGAAACCGTTACCTATTCCCTGGAATCTGTCCTTAAGGAAATTAAAGATAGTATTAAAGGTGTTGATCGAAAGCTAGACACCTTCCAGAAAGATGTTGAGCAAAAGCTAGACAATCTCGAAAAAAGGTTTGATCAAAAGCTAGACAATCTCGAAAAAAGTTTCGAGCAAAAGCTAGATAATCTCGAAAAAAGGTTTGATCAAAAGCTAGACAATCTCGAAAAAAGTTTCGAGCAAAAGCTAGATAATCTCGAAAAAAGGTTTGATCAAAAGCTAGAAACTTTACAGAAAAATGTCGAGCAAAAGCTAGAAACCCTACAGAAAAATGTCACCGATGTCAAGATAGGACTAGCAACTTTAACAGAGAAAGTCGATAGTATGGATAATCGACTGATCAAGGTGGAAGGAACCCAAAGTAACCAAATTTGGACATTAATAACTCTTTTGAGTGGTTCCTTGATTGCTGTGGGGTTCCGTGCTTTTTTTATGGGCAACAATCCCTAGTCGCTCGCTGTAGAGTAACGAGACTTTCTCGCTTGTCCCACCCGACACGCTGCCCCCAGGAAAAACTTTTTCGGCAAGCCCCTGTTTTTTTTATACACTTTATTTAGGGTTTGCTGAAAAAGTTTGTTGGTGGGGTTAGGAGTCGGTCGTCAGTAGCCGGTCGTCGGTCGTTTCAGGCTTTGTTGCCCTCTCTTTTCGTACCATTTTTGTACTACAAGAAGGATAATGCAAGGTTTTTGAAGGTCCCAATCCGATTTTCGCAGCATGAACATCGGATTTTAACAGGTCAAAAGCCTTATTTTAAAAGGGTTTTACCATTATTCAGCAAACCCTATTTAAATAGTTTGAGTTATAAGATAACCGGCATGACTCAACTCACACTGCGCCCTAGTGTCTTAATTGTCGATGATTTGCCCAATAATGTGCGGCTATTGTCGATTATGCTCACCGAGAAGGGCTATCAGGTACGCAAAGCGATTAATGGACAGATGGCCCTGAATACAGTGCGATCGCTAATTCCCGATCTGATCCTCCTCGATATTAATATGCCCGATCTCAATGGTTATCAAGTTTGTGAACAGTTAAAAGCTGATGAAAAAACCAGAGAAATTCCCGTGATTTTTATCAGCGCTCTTGATGATGTCTTAGATAAAGTCAAAGCTTTTCAAGTGGGAGGTGTCGATTACATTTCTAAACCTTTTCAAGGGGAAGAAGTGATGGCCCGCATCGAAAATCAATTAACTATTTGCCGTCAAAAAAAACAACTCCAAAACGAAATTAAAGAACGTCAAAAAACTGAGGAAACTTTAGAAATTTATCTTCATGCCGTCTCTCACGATCTCCGCAATCCCGTGATCGGGATGTCAATGATCTTAAATAATTTAATTAAAAATTCTCAGGGAGAAACTAAAGAAGTATCCCAGAAGATTTTACAACAGATGGCCAACAGTTGCGATCGACAATTAACTTTAATTGATTCTCTCGTCGAAACCCGACAAAATGATCTTTGGGGAGTTTCCCTAGAACTAAAGCCTTTATCTCTCTACGAAATTGGTCAACAGATCAGTCAGGAATGGGAGTTAAGATTAAAGGAAAATCAAGCAACTTTAATTAATAATTTTCCCCCCGATTTACCCTTAGTTAATGCCGATGCTCACCATCTCTGGCGAGTTTTTGAGAATTTATTAGCCAATGCCCTTAAACACAATCCCCAGGGGATAATTATCACTTTCTCGGCTAGACTAGAGGGCAATTATCTCCGGTGTAGCATTGCCGATAATGGGGTGGGAATTAGCGAAACCCAGAGAAAACAATTATTTGATCGCTATCAACGAGGCAATAATAATAATCAGATTAGTTTAGGACTAGGTTTATATCTATGTCGTCAAATTATCCATGCTCACGGAGGGGAAATTGGCATTATGAATAATGACGAAAAAGGTTCACAATTTTGGTTTACTTTGCCCTACTAAGCTGTTGACTAAGTAGGTAGATGTTAAAAACTTTCAGACACCACCCTTATCAAGGGGGGATTAAGGGGGGATCGGCACCCCCCTTATCAAGGGGGGATTAAGGGGGGATCGGCACCCCCCTTATCAAGGGGGGATTAAGGGGGGATCTATCTTCAATTTAATTATAACCAGCTACTTATCTACATTACTCGTTAAGACTGTCTATGAGCAGGAAGAGCCAGTTTAAACATTTGTTTTTTCCTGTTACCAGGGAAAGAAACGGCTAAGATCTATTTAGATCAACTATCTTCACTTGCCATGGCCGCTAATGCCGACTATTCTGCCCATTCTAGCCTTAACTTGCAACAACCTTGGCATACCTATCCGGTGGAAACAACCCTATCTATCCTCGGTAGTTCGGCTGTTAATGGCCTCAATAGGGAGCAAATCGCCCAAAGAATTAAATATTATGGCAAAAATGAACTAAAAGAACGTCCAGGGCGCAGTAATTGGCAAATTCTCCTAGATCAGTTTACCAATATTATGCTCCTCCTCTTAATTGCCGTGGCCATAATTTCCGGAGGACTGGATTTACTGGAATTGCAGCGCGGTCATCTGGCTAAAATTGGTGTTCCCTTCAAAGATACGATCGCTATCTTAACAATTGTCATCCTCAATGGCATCCTCGGCTATCTGCAAGAAAGTCGCGCCGAAAAAGCTCTGGCCGCTTTAAAAAAACTTTCCTCTCCCCAAGTTAATGTTATTCGCGAGGGTCAACGCACAGAAATAGATGCGGTTAATCTCGTCCCCGGGGACATCATGCTGATTGAAGCGGGAACCCAAATCAGCGCCGACGGCCAAATTATCGAAGCTTTTAACCTGCAAATTCGCGAATCGGCCTTGACAGGAGAGGCAAATAGTGTTAATAAATCCGCCTCCATTGACCCCTTAGACAGGGATACTCCCCTTGGCGATCGCTTAAATTTTGTCTTTACTGGAACAGAGGTACTGCAAGGCCGGGCCAAGGTCATCGTTACCAGTACGGGGATGACAACGGAATTAGGCAAAATCGCTCAAATGTTAGCAACAGTCGGCAATGAACCCACTCCTCTCCAAAAAAGAATGACTCACTTGGGCAATGTCCTTGTTGCTGGTTCTCTCATTCTAGTGGCCCTGACTATTACCATCGGCCTGATCAATGCCGGTTGGTCGGCCCTAGAGGAATTAGTCGAAGTTTCCCTTAGTATGGCAGTAGCCGTCGTTCCCGAAGGATTACCCGCAGTTATCACCCTAACTCTCGCCCTAGGTACCCAACGCATGGTCAAACGTCAGGCCTTGATTCGCAAACTGCCGGCAGTAGAAACCCTTGGTTCCGTTAATGTGATCTGTTCCGACAAAACCGGGACGCTAACGGAAAATAAAATGACCGTGCGGGAGATAGAGACAGTTAATCGCAGTTTTTTAGTTACTGGGGAAGGATATAGCCCAAAAGGACAATTTTTAGACTCCGAGCAACGGGCGATCGATCCCAAAACCGATCTAGAATTACATCATCTTTTAATTGCCAGTATCCTCTGCAACGATGCCAGTTTAGACCTCGATAACGGTCACGATAGCATTTTAGGCGATCCCACGGAAGGAGCCTTATTAGTTTTAGGGGCGAAAGCGGGCTTAAATTTATCCCTAACCAAGCAAGAGTTCCCTAGAATCGCTGAAATCCCTTTTTCTTCCCAAAGAAAGCGAATGTCGGTCATTTGTCAAGGAGTCAATCGCGTACTATTTACCAAAGGTTCCCCGGAATTAATCCTTGAACAGTGTCTCTCCTACCAATCGGGATTAGAAAGTCTTCCTTTTGGGGATAGGCAAAAAGAAAAAGTCTTAGTCGCTAACAATGCTATGGCTAACAGGGGTTTACGAGTCTTAGGATTAGCCTACAAAAACCTGATTTATCCGCCAGAATCAACTGAAATCAGCGAAGATGCCCTAATTTGGTTAGGAATGGTCGGTATGATCGACGCAGCGCGACCGGAGGTACAAATCGCCGTGGCTAGGTGTCGAGAAGCGGGAATCCGTCCAATCATGATCACCGGTGATCATCAATTAACCGCTCTAGCGGTGGCTAAAAGTCTTGGTATTGCCCAAGCGGGAGCTTTAGTCATCTCAGGGCGAGAATTAGATAAATTATCACCAATTCAGCTAGAAAACATCATTGACAAAACTAACATCTATGCCCGTGTCTCCCCCGAACATAAATTAACTATTGTCCGCGCTTTGCAAAAAAAGGGTAAATTTGTTGCTATGACCGGAGATGGGGTGAATGATGCTCCGGCCCTGAAACAAGCAGATATCGGCATTGCCATGGGAATCTCCGGCACCGATGTCACCAAAGAGGCTAGTGATATGATTCTCCTTGATGATAATTTTGCCACCATCGTCGCTGCCACGGAAGAAGGGCGAGTGGTTTATAACAATATTCGCAGTTTTATTAAATATATTCTCGGCAGTAATATCGGGGAAGTGATTACTATCGCCGCTTCGCCTCTTTTGGGTTTAGTTACTCCTCTCACTCCCCTACAAATTCTCTGGATGAATTTAGTTACTGATGGTTTACCTGCTTTAGCTTTGGCAGTGGAACCAGCTTCTCCTAATATTATGCGTCGCCCTCCTTTTAGTCCCCAAGAAAGTATTTTTGCTCGCGGTTTGGGCAGTTATATTGTGAGAATTGGGATTATTTTTTCGATTATTAATATCACTCAAATGTTAATCGCTGTGCGCTTGGATCCACTTTTTGGTAATACTGGTTCATGGAAAACTATGGTTTTTACTACTCTCTGTTTAGCTCAGATGGGTCATGCCATTTCCGTGCGATCGAGCGATCATCTTACCATAGAAATGAATCCTTTGACTAATCCCTATCTCTGGGTAGCAGTAACCCTGACGACAATTTTTCAACTGATGTTAATCTATGTTCCTGCCCTGCGGGATTTTTTCGGTACTCAATTTTTGACTAAAGAAGAATTATTAATCTGTTTGGGATTTAGTACCTTGTTATTCGTTTGGGTGGAGTTAGAAAAATTATTTACCCGTTGGTATCATCGGCGATAATCAGGGAGTTTTTTTCATTGTTCAGTAAACAGTAAACAGTAAACTGATACTAAATCCCTTGAGCATAGGTGACTTACGAGGACAGGCAAAAGGGAGAATAAATAATCAGTTTTTAATAACCAGATTTAGTATTATTATCGATACCTTCTAGAGAAAATCAAGGTTTGCAGAGATGATAAAGATAATCAGTATTTAGGATCAGAGATCGATAGTCAAGCGACTTGTATTGTAAGCGGCGATTCCGATCTAATCGTTTCTAACTAACAGGATTGATATTCTAGGTTCACTCACTTAAATTATCAGTTTCTAGCCATTTTTTACCCATTTCAATGGGAATACCGAGGGGAGGACAGAGGACTTTAATTAATTCAATTCCTCCCGTGATTAAAATGCTTCTTAGACGAGAATTTTTCTTGATTTCTGCGTCAACTTGTGCGACAAAAGTTTGTTTTTCAATTTCGGTATTAGTGGGATAAGTTTGGGTGATTTGGCTGATAAGTTGTTGGATTTCTTGAGCGGCTTCGGCTAAATTTTGGGGTGTGGCGTAATTATGTTGAACTGCTTTTTGATCTCCTTGCACCGTATCGGCAAAGTTAGCAATATTTGCTCCACGAAGGTCATATTTAGGAGTTTCTGACATAGGATTAAAAGATTGAAGATTACTGATGATAATTATAGCATCCATAATGGCAAAACTGACACCATTTCTCTGAATGAAAGCGATACGTCGAATTCAAGTCCCCCTTAGAAAGAGGGATTTAGGGGGATCAAAATAAGGATTGAGCGGCTTTAATCCGAATACTTGGATTCTTGTCTGTGAATAGTCTTTTGGCAAGAGTTCTGATAATTAAATCGAGGGATTCTGTACTCAATTTCATATCAGTTTACTGCATAACGAGAGCCAATTTTACCGAGGGCATCAACAGCACTGAAACGAACGCTATCATCTTCATCGTAACAAACATTTACTAGATCAGGAATAACATCTTCTAGTCCAATTTCACCTAAAGCAATTGTGGCTGTGACACGAACTTTTACTTCCGTATCTTGTAGGGATTGAATGAGATAGGATATTGCTTTTTCACTACCAATTTTTCCGAGAGATTCCGCCGTGATTATCCGAATATCGGGATTAGTATCAGATAAGTAGGAAGCTAGATAAGGAATTGCGGATTCATTGCCAATTTCTCCTAAAGCTCGAATCAGATTTAGGCGAACATTAAGATCATTTTCTCCTATTAAATGGGATACTAAGGTGTCAGCAAGGCTGCTATTGCCAATTTTGCCCAAAGCTTCGGCAGCTTTAGCGCGGATCTGGGGGAGAGAATCGTTGAGTTTATTCAATAAAGTATTGATGGCGATTTGGGTGTTATTAAGTTGCTGAACCATGTTATTTTTCCTCTGGGTTATTGTTATTAGGTTGCTGGGGATAATTCTGTTGGCTTCCTTGCACATTATGAGCTAAATTGCCAATGGTAGCTCCTCTTAAATCATAGGTAATAGATGATAGGGATGCGTTTTTTTCAGAAGAAGCAGGAATATTTTGACTATCCTCTCCAAAACTGGCTATCTCTGAAAAAGTAATAGGTGTATATCTCACGATTCAGCAAGAACCTATTGATTTAGCAGTTCTGTCATAACCCATATTTTATTCATTATTAATTAATTTTTCAAGAAGGGCATAAATATCTTTCTTATCACCTTGTTTACGAATTCCAACTCCAATAACAATAACAATAATTTGAGCTTCTTCAACACGATAGACAATCCGATATCTTTGACCAACTGCCCTAACGCTACGATATCCTTTAAGTTTACCTGAAAGGGCTTTACCTTGTTTATCTGGTTCAATTTTTAGCTTTTCAATCCGTTTGCGAATTTCTTGCTGAATGCGTTTATCGGTAATTTTAGATAAAAAGCTTAAAGCAAGAGGAATTAATTGTATTTGATATTCCATTACCAACCCAGTTGTTTTTTAGCATCTTCCCAAGTAATTCTTTGTCCTGATTGATCCTGTTGAATTGCTTCAGATAGGATTTCGGCAAACTCTTTGTCTTGTAAAATATCAAGAGTTTCTAACCAAGATTCAATTTGAGCGTAATTCAGGGCAACCATAATGGGTTGACCTTCTTTGGTAATAATAATAGGTTCGTCAGTCATTTGCTCAGACCATTCAACCAGCTTTTGTCCTGTTTCAGTAATGTTTAGATATTTAGTC
>NZ_JASJFG010000310.1:0-1352 GCF_030065375.1 Microcystis sp. M49636_WE2
CCATTGAGGGTGTCTGACATCGTAGTAAAGGTTAAGGTCAGCGGCGCTAAAAACTAGCTCTGGTTCCCAGTTGGGAGGCTGAAAAGTCAGCAGTAATAACTGAGGTTGTAATAGGTGAAATTCGTCAGGCAAACCGGGTTCAAGTGGATTATCACTAGGTAAATCGTACATCGTCGGCAGGGATTGCCGGGGGGAAAGGGAAGGGTCAGATTGGGGAATGGTGAAGGTAGGTGTAGTCATTTCAGTTATCAGTTATCAGTTATCAGTTATCAGTTACCACTCAGACCTCTCAAACATTGTAACTGTGATTACTGTAGCGGCGTCAGCCCTAGGGGAAAGGAATGTAAATATTTATTAAATTGTAGCTTTTGATACAACGCGGGGGGGGAAGTGTGTACCCTCTTGACTGTTAGGTTCGCTGGTCATTGTTTTGGGTTGCGCTATCCCTTAACCCAAATCTAAATGTCCTAAGCACTCAAATCATCTACCATTAACCCTTTTCTTTTCATGAAAATAAAACAACTCTGCTTTGTCTCTGGAGTTGCCCTAGCAGCCACTCTAGGAACGGCTGGTGCAGCACAAGCTGCTTTGGTGGTCGTCCCTACTGACTTGGCTCCCGGCGCTCAGTATCGTTTAGTGTTTGTCACTGACGGCACGCGGGATGCAACAAGCACCAACATCAACGACTACAATAACTTTGTTACTAATCAGGTAACAGGAAGCGCTCTTGCAAATGCTCTTTCAGGTGCTGGACTGACGACCACTTGGAAGGCGATCGGTTCTACCGCTTCGGTCGCTGCCCGTGATAATACAGGTACTAATCCATCGAGTACGGGTGTTCCCATCTACCTGATAAATGGCAACAAGGTCGCCAACAATAATGCCGATCTTTGGGATGGCTCAATACAAACGGCAATTAATATAACGCAAAATGATTCCGCCTCTGGTCTCCCCCAAGTGTTCACAGGTACTATCACAAACGGGACGAATCAAGAAACAAGTACAGTTTTGGGGTCCGGGGGGAACGTGGGGCCCGGGGGGAACGTATTGTATGGGAATAACGGAGACACGGAGACTGACGTATGGATATGGGATGATCAGGCAGATTCTGCACTCGAACAGAGTTTTTATGGGATGTCGGGTGTGTTGACTGTGCCGGGCAACCAGCCGCCTGCGCCTGTAACTGTCCCCGAACCCTCTAGCCTTCTTGGTTATATAGCATTTACATTTGAGACGTGGAAACCAATTTCTGAAAAAAATGCTATAATCTAAGTCAATGTTTTAATAACTTTAATTATGGACAAGGCTCAGAAAATCAAAAAAGATATCGAGGAACTAGATAAATGGATTAA
>NZ_JASJFG010000423.1:0-3142 GCF_030065375.1 Microcystis sp. M49636_WE2
GCTTATCAGTAAACTGATAACTGATAACTGATAACTGATAACTGATAACTGATAACTGATAACTGATAACTGATAACTGATAACTGATAACTGATAACTGATAACTGATAACTGACGGTTAAAGTCATTGACTTACTTTTAACTGCAAGCGAAAGTGAACAGGGGTAGAAGATTGGGGGAGAATAACTAATTCATAAAATCCCTCTTCGGGTAATTGACCAGACCATTGCCGATCGCTAGACTTGTCTAAGAGAGTGACTTTGCCACTGGGAGAGTAGAAAGATAGTAAAACTTCGCCTTCCGCCTCTAAATTTAAGTTTAACCGATCACTGGAACGCAATTTTATTGCATAGGCTTTTCCTTGTCCCTGGCTGAGAATTGCCTCGATAACTTCCTCCCCCCCCGCGTCTAAACTTTCGATCGCTTGGTAGGATAGGCCAGACTGTAAAGATTGTAACTGATTCCAGGCCAAGCCGCTCCACAGTTGACCCAGGCTGCCATCAAAATTTGGTCTTTCTGTCAACTCGGGAAATAGCTTAAAAAAAGCAGTATCAGTGAGTAAATTAAGGACTCTACTGCTTAATCGTAACTGATTCACTTGTTCTCGCCATTTTTCTCGCTTTTGCTCGTCGTAGCTACCCAATGCTTCCCTAGTGCCAGAATCGAGACGTTCTAAGCGATCGAGGATTTCTGCGGCTAAAATATCTCTTTGTTCCTGTTTCTGTTTTTCCTCTTTGATATCCCCATAGCGGAGGTTAAACAATTCATTGACAAGATTTTTAAAAAACTGACTATCAATTCCCAACTCCAGACGGCGCTTTCTCATCTCGGCTTTCCGTTGCCATGCCGTATCTGTGGCAGAATTAAAATTATTTTCCTCCGTGGCAAAAACGGGTTTAACGGTTTCGGGTTGATTGCTATGTTTAACCCACTGTTTCCCGATTAACCAGCCTATTGCCGCCGATAATAACATCAAAAGGCAAAAAATAGCGATTCTGCTGGAACAGCCGAGAAAAACGGGCGATTTATTCCGAGAATTAGCGGCCATTGTCTCCTGAGACGATGTGGGGTTTTGATCTGTAAAGATGAGATTAACACATAATAATAGGCTAGGACGCATTTTAAGCACCTATCCTGAGATTAGCTGAATCTCCCTCAATCCCTTTACTGTTGCCCTTTATCGAAAATTTGGGTTAAAACCCCGTCCTTTTAGGACGGCTTTAAGCTACAATGGAAAAAGCGATAACCAAGCTAAAAACTGAACCTTGACAACAGATAGTAGGGGGTTTTGTTCAGAAAAGAATTCAAATTCGGCCTTGAACGAGTAAAACTTTCTAGGAAATAAGGTTGAACATTAGATTTTTTCGACTTGTTCAAAGTGGCCGTCCGGCATTCGGACACTCAAAACGGACGGGTCGAAAGTGTCAGACTTAAGCAATTAAGCGTTTTTCGCTATCTGCGTCAACCCCATTGACGCAACCACCCTAAAAAAGTGGCGTGGTGAGGAATCGCCGTCCGTTTTACGGCGGCGAGGATGTCAATATTCCTAGCAGATAACCATGACTAGGACTCAACCCCTATCCCCTAGCCAAACCGACCGAAAAGATCAGATAATCTTCCCCAAGGGCGAATTTTGGAGTGATGAACCAACCTGGGAAAGTAATTTACATCTAACCCAGATTATTTTATTGATAAAATGCCTAGAATGGTTATGGCAAGATAGAGAAGATTACTTTGGCACCTGGAATTTAACCATCTACTACAGCCCAAATCAGAAAAAATCAGAATACTTTAGAGGATCTGACTTTTTTGTAGTATTAGGAACCACTAGAAACCAAAACCGGAAAAGTTGGGTAGTATGGCAAGAAGAGGGAAAATATCGGCTCTCTTAGGTTTGGTGGGCAAAATGTATTCTAAGATACATTCTTCCTAGCGAGCGAGTGGAAGGAACCACAAAGACACAAAGGACACAAAGATTGATCGATACTATATAAGTTAAACTTATCACACAGAACCTAGAAGAGCCAAATATCAACCGATTCAACCCAATCAGCAAGGTTGGTTATGGAGTGAAGAATTGGGGTTATATTTAGGCATCTACGCCGATAAATTGTGTTATTTTAGTCCCAAGGGCGAGTTAGTCCCCACACCGGTGGAAGCCGCTATTCTGGAGAGACAGTCCAAAAAATCTGAACGTCAACAAAAAGAACTGGCTTCACCAAAAGTCGAGCAGTTAACGGCAAGATTAGGGGAATTAGGCATCAATCCTGAAAAAACCCTGTGGGGGAGGAGTACAAGGTGGTCAGTGCGTCTATCGAACTGCTTGCACCCTCACCTCTCATCGGGAAAATCAAAATTAACCTTTTTTGATAACTTTAGAAGCCAAGGCACCCAAACCTAACCCCAATAGGCCGACAACAGCACCAGGTTCGGGGATGAGTGCTGCTTCCCACATCATATTACTAGGATTAAATGGCACTTCGTTACCCTCTAGGTCACCCGGAACACCAGGAACATTTGAAGCGAAAGCCAGGCCCGTAATGCTGATGCCAGGACCAAAGCCAACGTAGTCACTCATCCCACTATCGAAAAGCACAAAATCCATCACTGAACCATCGAAACTAGCCTTAGCTTGATTGCCAGGATTGGAAAAATAGGAATCGACCGTACCCCCTGACGAGGTAGAGAAAGCAAGGGGAACACCATTATACACGAGATTACTAAATCCCGTGATATCGATAACACCAGGGGTGTTCTGGTTACCTGTGAGTATTCCACTGAGAACTATCATGTTCGCGGCGTCGTTATAGGTGAAGCTGAACTGGGCGGCTTGGGCGGGATAGGCCAGGGCGGTCAAACCGATGGCGGTAGCAGCCCCTGCTAAAGAGGTTTTTAAAGACATCATTGCTTTGCTCACGAAAAATACCGTTAGGGACACCTGCCAAGATAGCATAGGACGGGTAGAAAGTCAAGTCTCTTCATAGAAAGGGTTGGCTGAATAAATATAGCGTTTTCAAATAAGACATGAAAAAGCATCGTAATTGTGGAGATTAGGAAAAGTAAATAGTTTAAGGTTGATTAAAAGATTAAATATCTTCTTCATAATCCCAAAATTTTTACAGAAACGGTAGCATCTCCTTAC
>NZ_JASJFG010000133.1:0-7126 GCF_030065375.1 Microcystis sp. M49636_WE2
GATTGAAAGATGACTTACGAACAAGTAAAAACTTTAAAGCCAACAGAGTTCAAACGCTTGTGTGGCGTGTATCCAGATACATTTAAGGATATGGTAACAGTCCTAAAGGCAGAAAAAGTTTGGCAAAAAAAGACAGGTAGACCTAGCAAATTGAGTACGGAAGACCAACTACTAATAACACTAGAATATTGGCGAGAATATCGCACCTATTTTCATCTGGGAAATAGTTGGGGTATTAACGAATCAACGGCGTATAGAATTGTTAGGAAAGTAGAGAATATTCTCATCAAATCAGGTCTGTTTAATCTACCTGGAAAAAAAGCCCTCTTAGAAAGTAATAGTGAAATAGAAGTAATAGTGGTGGATGTGTCAGAACAGGAGATAGAAAGACCCAAAAAAAAAACAGAAATCATACTATAGTGGCAAGCAGGGATACCACACATTAAAGTCGCAAGTCGTTGCCGATCTCGCGCAGCGAGCGCGTTGCGACCAAAAAAGCGAGCAGGTAATCTGTGTCCGTTGTGAGAAAGGAAGAGTCCATGATTTTCGACTGTGGAAAGAGAGCAAAATAAGGTTAAATAAGAAAATAGAAATATTAGGGGATAAAGGCTATCAAGGAATTCAGAAGCTCCATCAAAACAGTCAAATTCCTCATAAAAAAAAGAAAAAAGAAAAACTAAGTAAAGAGCAAAAAAAAGCCAATCGTCAGTTATCACAACGGCGCATAGTTATAGAACATATTCATCGTCGTCTCAAAATATTTCGGATACTTTCATCAAGATACAGAAATCGCAGACGGCGATTTGGTCTGAGATTGAATTTGATTGCTGGTATCTACAATTACGAACTTCGTTACCGACAAAAGGATATATCTTGATTACTTTTGCAAGAGATCTAAGCATCACTCGTCCATTGTTTGGTAGCATTCCAAGCATCGCTCGTCCATTGTTTGGTAGCATTCCAAGCATCACTCGTCCATTGTTTGGTAGCATTCCAAGCATCGCTCGTCCATTGTTTGGTAGCATTCCAAGCATCGCTCGTCCATTGTTTGGTAGCATTCCAAGCATCACTCGTCCATTGTTTGGTAGCATTCCAAGCATCGCTCGTCCATGTAGTTGTGGCATTCCAAGCATCGCTCGTCCATTGTTTGGTAGCATTCCAAGCATCGCTCGTCCATGTAGTTGTGGCATTCCAAGCTTGACTAACCCATGTGGTTGTGGCATTCCAAGCCGTTACTGTCCAATTACTTACTGCACCCCAAGCATTTTCTCCCCACCCTGTAATGGCATTCCAAGCATCTTGTCCCCATTGTTTGGCAGCATTAACAGCAGCCGTTAGTTTTTCTATGGCAAATTCGATGTTCTCTAAGCCGATACCGTAGAGCAGTTCACCTATAGCTTGACGATTTAATTCAGTAGTGCTACGAAAAGTTAGCTGATTTGCCAAATATGGGCCAATGATTGGTACTGATGCTACTATCAATTGAATCGCAAAATAATCAGGATCGGGTAAATAGGTGAAGAAGGGACTACTTAGCGCATTTGTACCACCAACCGTATCTATCTTTAAATTAGCTGGTTTAGTCAAGCCACTGGACTCTACTTTAGGAATAATTACGGGATGAAGATGGGCATCAACAGGATTGGGAAATGAGGAAGGGACAAGCAATTGATTGGATAAAACATATTGTCCAGAAATATAACGAAATCCTGCCATACTCACTATGTCGATAGAAGTGATATAGTGAGTGACTTTCTCTGCACCCCTGAAACTATTAGCCGCACTCGTTGAAATACCCGGAGCATTAAACGTAACAATATTCCCTAAAGCACCTTGAGAAGAATAATCTGCCGCCACCCATTGGGTTAATGCTCCACCCAAACTATGACCTGTAATGTGGGGTTTTAGCGAGAGATTATCCTCTGGCTGACTTGCTTCTTGAAGCCATTGATTAACAGCCCCCCGATTGGCCGTAAATTGACCATAACCAATGCCATTGGGATTAGCATCATCCCAGACATCTGTTTTTAATTGATCGGGCTGTGTCCCCCGAATCGCCAAGACGGGGGCTTTTCCTTCATCGTAAATCGTCCCAGTCGCATAAGCCCAAGAGGTATCCTGCGCTTCTAGGTCATTGAGAGTTTCTACGACTTTCTGATAAGAGGATGAATTCACAAAATCTGGACCGAGAAATTCTTCTAAATCTGTCAATAAGCGATCTTTTTCTTGGTCACTCTCTTGGCTAATTTCGCTATTGACAGGATTGCTGATTAAAACAAAGAAATTTTCATCCGAAGTTAATCCTGTTGCCTGAAAACCTGTACTGCCATCGTTGAAAAATTGATCAACTCGATAGCCTAAATCTCCATAAGACAAACTACCGTTAAAGTCAATATCGTCTCCTTTATCCCAATTCTGATACGCTGTATCCCTTGCGAAAATCTCAAAATTGGCATTGCCCCCGTAATTAACAGGGGTATCTCCTAATATCCTGATTTCAACTTCTTTACGGGTTTCTCCTGGGGCAAAGGTTAATGTACCTGTAATCGGTTGGTAATCTATTCTGTCGTTCCCCGTTACACCATCTACGGCCGTTCCTACGAGCGTAAAATAATTAACAGTAACTTCTACATCAACTGCTTCTGAGAGAATCACAGGGAATTTGATGGTTGCCGTTTGATTACTTCCTCCTGGGACAGTAACATAGGCATCTTGTATATTTAACCCTGGTGCAATTGTTTCAACCGTATAATTCCATGCTGTTCCTTCATCATTGGTTGCTACAATTATCTCTAACTGATCAGAATCTCCTTCAGGAATTTGAACCGTTCCTGTCTTGCTTCCTCCAACAAATCCCGTTTCTAAGATATTCCTTCCTTCATAACGAATAATGAAATTATCAGGAATGGTATAATGCTCATAGTAAAAACTGGCATATCCTCCACCCGTCGTATCAAGGGTAATCACTTGGTAACTCCCTTCAAAGCCGCCACTATCTGAAACACTTCCCTGTTCAATTAAAATTTCTTGACCATCTATATATATCGTGGCGAAATCATTCTCTTGTTTTAATGCTTGCAGTTCTGATTCAGGTAAAGATAATCCTTGAACCAGCGCAGCAAAAATCTGTCCTTCATCTCCTGAAGAGTCTGAGTCATTAAGTATAACATCAAGAGAGTGTCCAAATTCTTCTAAAATACTACTTGTTATTACTGAAAGGGAATTCTCACTGAGAAATTCTTCAGATAGATAAATCGTCTTTGTCCCACTAGCATATCCGGCATAAGCACCATTAAGGGTCGTAGCAGTAAGAATCTCAAGGGAAGTCCAGTTATACTACCTTTTTGCCAATCTTGTGCCAAGTTAAGGGCAGTAACCGTCACAAAACTGTCTCCAAAGGCAAGCCTCATCTTCTCCATAAATTCTGGACTGGTAGCGAATTCCTGAAGAGAGTAAGATACGCTTTCCAGAGATTGGGAGAGAATTTGGCTAAACCTAAGAGATTGGTTGATTGTCTTGTTCCCAAACAAAAGATTAACTGAGTTCATAGTGTTTAATTCCTTTCCGAAACTCAAAGGACACTGGAGTTTATGAAATGTCAGTGGGTTAAGTCTATAGGCAATGTTAGAAACTATAACAAAAAAGACAGAAATTTTTCACATTCACAGTAGGTAGGGCTTGCTGAAAAAAAGCTGAAATGCTTGTGGTGCTTAAGATAATTGGGTAATTACTACGGCGGATTCAGGCTCAGTCTGGTACATCTTCTAAGGGTCAAGGCTTATCCAATAAGGAGTTGTCTGTGCCAGATGGATAGAGGAACCAGCCTATAGCTGATTTTTATCTAGCAACGCCAAAACTCAAACTGTGGTATGATCCTTAAACTTGTCTTTGGGAAAGTCCAGTGCAATTCTGGTACTGTGCCGCAGCTGTAATCAAGTAAAAAGTAAAAAGAGTACATCTTCCCTTTTTCCTTGCGAGTCAGAATACCAATTACAAGCTTTTGATCGGTAGTATAGACAACTAATTTTCTAACTACTTCTCTGCGTCGCATGGAGAACAAACAACGGTGAATTGGTTAGTTGAAGCAAATGCTTGTCCCGGTTTATTTTATGGAACTGCTGCCCAGGATGGGTTTTTAATTCGTCTCCGCACCCCCGGTGGATGGCTCAATTCTCCACAGGGAAAAGCGATCGCCACTTGGCTCGAACAATGGCAGACGACAATACAAGTTACCAATCGGGCAAATCTGCAAATTCGCGGACTGCAAAAATCCCCCAGTTTAGAAGAATTTCAAACCCTGCAAAAATTAGGGTTAGCTGCCCATAATCCCAGTGTTGATCATTTGCGTAATATCATGTCAAGTCCCACGGCTGGAATTGACTGTCAAGAATCGATCGATACTCGTCCATTAGTCCAAGAATTAGATAATTTTATCCAAAATTATCCATCAATTGCCGAACTAAGTCCTAAATTTAGTATCGGCATCGATGGCGGTGGTGCAGTGGGAATTGGCACCGGTTCAACTATGGCCTGGCAACACCGCTATAATGAGATTCAGCTATCGGCAATTACCGTCAAAAATCCGACAAATTTAACTTCTATTGTTTGCTTTCGATTAGCACTCGGAGGAGATAAACAATTCTATGATACGGACTTATTAATTGAGCCAGAAAACTGTTTAGCTGTGGTCAAAGCTTTAGTAAAGGTTTATATCGATTATGTTCAACAAACCCCCAATATCAAGGGTAAAAAACCTCGGATGAAACACCTGCTCAAAGATTGGGGATTAGCCAAATATCTCGAACAAGTTAACTGCCAATTACATCGGACTTCTACCGGCATAATACAAGGGCAAGAATACCAGCAGGCTGCCCATTCTACTCAACCCTATTTTCATCTAGGAATTCATCCTCAAAAGCAACCCGGATTGTCTTATATTGGTCTATCATTAAGATTAGGACAATTGACGGCTAATCAACTATGGGGATTAGCGGCACTATCAGAAACTTTTGGCAGTGGTCAGTTACGATTAACCCCTTGGCAGACTGTTATATTACCCGATATTCCCGATGAAAAAGTCTCAGAATTGTTGCCAAAACTGGCATCCTTAGGATTATCCGCTTCTCTTGGATGGGATGCGGGGATAGTTGCCTGTAGCGGTAAACCGGGCTGTGCGGCGGCGGCCACTGCAACTCAAATTCATGCTTCTCTCCTGGCAGATTATTTGAAAGAACGCTTAACCTGCAATTCTCCTGTTAATATTCATTTGACGGGTTGTGCTAAATCCTGCGCTCAACCGGATGCAGCCGAAATTACCCTTTTAGGAACTACCATCGAGGAAAATGGCCAAATACTAGAAGCTTATCAAGTCTATGTGGGTGATAGTCAAAAGTTCTTAGAAACACCTATATTTGAGGGAGAATTTACCAAGATTCCCCCCCTCATAGCCCAAATTTTAAGCTCCCAAAAATCGAAAAATTTAGATGAATAGAATGGAATACATTAAGAATGGTGAGGAAATTTACCGCAAATCTTTTGCTATTATTCGGGCTGAAACTAACTGGGAAAATCTCCCCGATGATTTAGCTCATGTGGCGGTTCGTCTAATTCATTCCTGCGGGATGACAGACATAACAAAAGATTTAGAAGCATCACCGGACGCGGTTAAAATCGGACGAAATGCCCTCGCTGGGGGTGCAGCAATTCTCTGTGATTCTCAAATGGTCGCTAATGGCATTACCAAAGCGCGTTTACCTAAAAATAATCCGATTATTTGTACCCTCAATCATCCAGAAGTGACCGAGTTGGCACGGCAAATTAATAATACCCGCTCCGCTGCCGCTTTAGAACTTTGGCGACCTCGTTTAGCTGGAGCAGTGGTAGCCATTGGTAATGCACCAACCGCACTTTTTCGCCTACTAGAATTGCTCGATCAAAATGTAGATAAACCGGCTTTGATTTTAGGCTTTCCCGTGGGATTTGTAGGAGCGGCAGAGTCGAAAACAGAATTAGCAACTAATAGTCGTGGTGTGCCATTTATTACCCTGCACGGACGCAGGGGAGGAAGCGCAATCGCGGCAGCAGCAGTCAATGCTTTAGCAAAAGAGAACGAATTATGAATAAATTAGGCAAACTTTATGGATTAGGAATCGGGCCTGGCGATCCCGAATTGTTGACGCTCAAAGCACACCGGATTCTCACAACTGTTCCGGTAATTGCCTATCCTACCTTAGAAAGTGGCAAAGTTTTGGCACGGGCAATTGTGTCGGATTTTATCCGTCCCGAGCAGATAGAAATTCCCATGCCTTTACCTTTTAGTGTCGAGCGCAGTTCTCAACCTCATTATGATATTGCCGCCGAAAATATCGCCGAACATTTAAACTTAGGTCGAGATGTGGCGGTGCTATGTGTGGGCGATCCGATGTTGTATGGCACGTTTATGTATATCTTTAATCGCTTGTGCGATCGCTTTTCCATTGAAGTCGTGCCGGGTATTTCTTCAGTGATGGCAAGTGCAGCAATGCTGGGTGTACCTATCACTTATCGAAATGACGTATTTAGTATTATGCCCGCTACTTTAGAGGCGGAAATATTGCGGGATCGCCTAGCCTTTATCGATGCAGCAGCGATTATTAAATTAGGCAGACATTTCGCTAAAGTTCGCAATATTCTCGAGGAATTAGGATTATTAGAACGCGCCCTCTACATCGAACGAGCAACCCTACCCAATCAGCAAATTATTCCGATTACAGAAGTCGATCCAGAGGCTGTCACCTACTGGTCATTAATTCTGATTCCTAGTAAAACTAAACCCCAATAACTCTATAGACACTAAGTTAAATCTTCTATCCCCTACCTGACAGAACCTATAGGGTTTAGATGATATTATGAAAATGTCTTTTCTTTGTTGCTTTTTTGATTGCATAGGGGGTTATATACAGCGTTTCTCGGATTGATAAGTAGGTAGGCGTTAAAAATTATCAGATGCCCCCCTTATCAAGGGGGGACTAAGGGGGGATCGGCACCCCCCTTATCAAGGGGGGATTAAGGGGGGATCGGCACCCCCCTTATCAAGGGGGGATTAAGGGGGGATCGAACCTAAAATCTATTTTTAATTTAATTATAA
>NZ_JASJFG010000537.1:0-3881 GCF_030065375.1 Microcystis sp. M49636_WE2
AGGTTGACTAAGGGCGTGTTGATAAAAACTCACCGCCACGGCCATTATTTCGTATAATTGTTCCTTGAGGGATAATTTCTGTTCTAATTCCTGACGCTGTTCTACTGCCAGAGTTTTAATCGGGATTTGATACCTTCTAGCAAGATCGAAAACCACCTCACTAAAAGATTGTTTTCCCACTTCCATGAAAAATTTAATCCCGTTTCCCCCCGCACCACAGCCAAAACAGTAATACATTTGTTTGGCAGGACTAACCGTAAAACTAGGGGATTTTTCCTCGTGAAAAGGACATAAACCGACGTATTCCCTTCCCCTTTTTTTGAGAACGACTCTCTCGGAAATTAAATCCACAATATCAATTCTTTGTTTAACTTCTTCGATCGTATCCGGATGTAGTCTCGGTGTATCCATAATCAGTTATCAGTTATCAGTTATCAGTTATCAGTTATCAGTTATCAGTTATCAGGAGATTTGCTTTTATAGTCATTTCAATTAAGATTGAGAATATCAATCCCAGAGTTCATAAGAATTTTGTCGGTCTAGACTAGACCTCGACCTAATATTATCTCAAGACCAAAAGTCTTTCTAGTTAAGGAATCTACCCGAATAAAAATTATTTTAATTGCCTCATATTTTTTCAGTGAAATTGAATTAACAACGATAGATATACATTTCAGCCATCGAACTACTTAATTAGTATATAGGCTAAAAGCAAGCTGTGACTGGGTTATAATTTTTGAAGATGTCTACTGTATCAGACTTATCTGAAATGACTATATTTATTCTCCCCGTCTCCCCGTCTCCCCAATTCATAATTCATAATTCATAATTCATAATTCCCACTCCTTCTCCCCCATCTCCGCACTGCGATGGCGGCATTTTGTCCTCCGAAACCGAAACTAAGACAGAGACAATTGTGCAGGGAAAAATTAACAGCCGATCTAATTAAATTTAATTGAAAAGGCGACTCGCGCACACCGACACAGGGGGGAATTAGCTGATTTTTCAGGGCCATTAAACAAAAAGCCACGCCTAATGCCCCCGAAGCCCCTAAAGTGTGTCCTGTTGCGCCTTTTGTCGAGCTTACAGCCACTTGCGAGCCAAAAATGCTGGCGATCAGGTTTGCCTCCCGTTCATCGTTTAAACGCGTGCTAGTGCCGTGGGCGTGAATGTAATTAATTTCATTTTTTCTTAATTGACTTCTGTGCAAACATAGTTCTATGGCTTTGGTAGCACTACGATTATCCACCGCCGGGGCGCTAACATGATCGGCATCGCAGGTAAAACCATAGCCCAAAATTTGCCCGTAGATGGGGGCATTTCTGCTTAAAGCCAGTTCTTCCGATTCAAGGACTAAAATCGCCCCACCTTCCCCCAAAACCAAGCCCTCCCTAGCTCTATCAAAAGGATAACAGCCCGTTTTCGCCAAAGCTCCCATCTGTTCAAATCCCACTAGAGTTAAGGGAGTGATCGGGGTTTCGATCGCCCCGGCTAAAACTCGATCGCATTCTCCCATAGTAATTAATTCTACACCCTGGGCGAGCGACCAGATGCCCGTGGCACAGGCCGCCATCGGTGCTAACACTGGGGCGCCGGTTTCTATCAATCTAGCGGTCAATACCGAGGCGCGATCGGGTAAACTGTCTAACCAGTTTTCTACTATTCCCGTCGCTGCCATCCGTTCCCATAAACCCTGACAACCGCGACTAGAACCGATAGTGACACCACAATCCTTTAAGGGAGGGGTTAACTTCGCGTCTTCGAGGGCAGCAATCAGGGCAATTTTGGTTAAATCCTCTAAAAATGCCGGTTTGTGACCGATTAAACCCAAGGGTAAAGCGGGTAAATCAGAAAAGGGTTGTTGTCTAGTTATACCAGTTTTGCCCTCTAGTAATCTTTGCCAACTCTGACTTAAATTTCCCAGAGAACTGATCAACCCAATTCCCGTCACCACAACATTCATTTATCAGTTATCAGTTATCAGGTATCAGTTATCAGTTATCGGAATATTAAATGATTGGGGGGGGGACGGCGAATATTAAATTATTGTCGCCTGGTCCCACCCTAACCGATCGCTATTTTTTCAGATTTTCTGCACCAGAAATAACTTTGGCCGAGTCAATTTTATCCCCTTGTTTGATCGTATCGATCACTTCCATTCCCTCAGTTACATAACCAAAAACGGCATAATCACCATCAAGGAAATTGATATCCGACAGAGCAAAATAAAACTGAGAAGAAGCGGAATTAGGCTGTTGAGAACGGGCCATTGCGATCGCACCGCGTTTATGGGGTAAAGCGACGATAGGAGTGCGGGCCGTGGCCTGTTGACCGATTGCTTGCCCATAAATCGGCTCTTTTTCGTCTTTGAGGAGAATTTCCAGGGGAACATAACGGGATTGCTTGGTTTCTGGATCAACAAAACCACCGGTTCCGCGACCTTGGGGATCACCACCTTGGGCGACAAAAGGCTGCGGTTCTGTAACCACGCGATGGAAAGTTAAACCATTATAAAAACCTCTCCCCACCAGATCCACAAAATTACCGGCAGTAATTGGGGCCGCCTTGCCATCAATTTCGATCGTTACCGGTTTACCTTTGATTATCATCTCGACGACGGCAGTTCCATCTAAGCGGGGTTTGTAATTATCCATGTTGACACTGCCCGAACTGGCAGGTTGAGAGGTTTGGGTGATACTAGAATTATCGGGGGTGGAGTTAGCTTCTGGGGAAGAACAGCCGAAAAGTGTCGTCGTTGTGATTAAAAAAACACAAACCACAGACAGCCAGCCAGATTTTCTTATCTTCATCATTTTATAGCCAAAAAGAGCGAAAAAAGGCCTACAATCCCTCTAGAGGAATTTCCAGAAAACGAGCGAGTTCCGCTCCTTGATTTTCCAATTCCGAGAGGGACAGAGGATCACCGACGCGAGTTAAAGGGATATCGCGACGCTGTTTAATCCGCAGGAATAGTTCCCGTTTCGGGTTGAGTCCTTCTCGCACTTCGGCCCGCACAGCTTGCACATCTTCCATGGGCCAATCGAGATCAATGCGACGATTTTTGCCGGGGTAGCCCCAACGAAAGATTTTAACTTTGCCGGTTTCCTTGTTAAACTCGTTGTAACCACCTCCGACATTCCAGAGGAGAGATAACCAGAGATAGATGGCTAAAAGGGTCCCCGCAGTGCCATAAAAGAGGAGGGCGACTCCTTGGGGAATAAATTGTAAGGAACTGGTATCGCTAACGAGAAGTAGATTGACCTTCAAATAACTGGAAAGACCGGCTAGGAGAAACCCTAGACCGCCAATAGAGACGATTACAGCCCAAAAATAGTTACTAGGGCGACGCGCTCCCACTACTTCCTGCCGTAGGATCAGGCTATCTTTACTTGTTGTTTGCGCTTTCATGAATTCTTTTTAAGGTTGCCTAGAGTTATTTTACCAGCTTTTTTCTCGCCACTTCCCCAACCCCGCCCCAGGGATACAGCCGTTGATTTTTCTGGATGTACCCATGTTTATCATAATACTTACTTATAGGTGAGTGGGGGAAGTTTAGGGGAAAATTCCCTAATCGTAATTCTCCTCGGCAACAATCATGCGTTAGATTTATTCGTGGTTTCCTTAATTTGTACCCAGTAACGGCACACCAGATACCGCAGAAGACGGTCTAGCGCCCCCCCAAGTGGGTTCTAGCACATTTAAGGTAAAGGGGAAATTAAGAATTGTTGCTATTCTACAGCCAAACGTCTAGAATGGTCATTAATTTTTGTGCATGGTCGGGTCTTCTAACCGAAGGCATTGACGAAAAACACATTGTATCTGTCCTAGAGGCACTATGAAAAAGCTTAAGCAATACTGGACTGCTGAAGCACTGGAAAAAG
>NZ_JASJFG010000118.1:0-5513 GCF_030065375.1 Microcystis sp. M49636_WE2
AGGAAAATCCTTGCCAGAACTGAATTTTAGCGATTTAGGTTGTCCTAACTAACTCGTTCTCTGCTATAAGTCTTATTAAGGGGGTGTTAGACCGATGCAGGTGAGATAGTGGCAGCAATTCTCATTTTGAAACGATTTTGCGTTGTTTCAGCGATCTAGAGATTCGTTAAGAATTATTAACCCCTCTGGGTGCAAGGGTTTTAATGTCATGAAACCTTAAAATGAGAATTGCTGATAATACCTCCCATCGACTCTACCCACTTTATATCCATTTTGTCCTTAATATCCTCCAAGAAGGACAACATATAGCTTTAATGAAGCATTTTCTCAAACGTTTTACTCCAGGAGAAGATCGTTTCGCTAATATCGAAACCACTAAAGCTGAGAACGGTGGGCTGATTTTGGCCGAAGCGCTCGCTTATCTGGAATGTCGGGTAGAACAACGAATGGAGTGCGGTGATCATTGGTTGATTTATGCGATCGCAGAAAAAGGTAAGGTTTTACACCAAGGTTTAACCGCCATCCATCATCGCAAATCTGGCAGTTATTATTAATTTGTCGTTATGATCATTTCAGGGGGTGTTTTCAGGCAGGATAACGCACCCTGATTGGTCTAATCTAATACTAAATCAGGCTACATATCAGGATAGACACTCCCGCAAGTGCAGTGACTCTTAAATTATTACAGATGTATCAGCGGCTGCGTGTAAGCATCCCACCGAAAAACTAATGCGCGGGGGGTTTGGGGGCGGCGCCACGCCCCCAACGGGGGGTTTGGGGGGTAGAACCCCCCAAAGGCTTGGATTGAGTGATAAAATCGCAAGTAATACGGCCATCCGTTGAGTATAAGCTACATATCAGGAGAGGCACTCATGCAAAAGGGGGAATAAATAATCAGTTTTTAATAACCAGATTTAGTATAAAAATATATTCTTATGAAAAGCATTGTTTTAATTGTTGGCTTTGAAACCTTTAACACCAATTTATATCGGCAATCGGGCCTGTTGGCTAGTTCTAAATGTCCCGATTTAGAAGTAAAAGTATTCAGCGATAAATCCTTGACTAGCGAACCGGAAATAGTCGAGCAAGCTTTAGCCAATGCCGACGTTTTTTTTGCTAGTTTGATCTTCGATTACGATCAAGTTACTTGGCTGCGGCAACGAGCGGCAGAGATTCCGATTCGCTTAGTTTTTGAGTCTGCTTTAGAGTTAATGAGTTTAACCCGTTTGGGAGAATTTGCCATCGGGGATAAACCAAAAGGAATGCCAAAACCAATTCAATTTATCTTAAGTAAATTTTCCAGTGGCAAGGAAGAAGATAAGTTAGCCGGTTATCTCAGTTTCCTCAAAACTGGTCCGAAACTGCTGAAATTTATTCCCGCTAAAAAAGTTCAAGATTTGCGTAATTGGTTAATTATTTACGGTTATTGGAATGCGGGAGGAACCGAAAATGTTGCCGCTATGTGTTGGGTAATTGCCCAAAAATATCTAGGATTAAAAGTACGGGAAATACCCGAAGTTATCGAAACTCCCAATAAGGGACTATTACACCCCGATTATCAGGGTTATTTTCTCACTCCCCAAGAATATTTGACTTGGTATAAAAAAAATAAATCTCTTGATAAACCAGTGGTGGCACTGCTGCTTTATCGGAAGCACGTTATCAGTAAACTACCCTATATTAATCAATTAATCCGTCATTTTGAAACGGCTAATTTAATTCCCCTACCCGTGTTTATTAACGGAGTAGAAGGCCATACAATTGTTCGGGATTGGTTAACCACAGACTACGAAATTCAGCAAAGAAAAAAAGGAATCATTGAAACTCCTTCTTTAAGTGAAGATGCGGTGACAGTAGATGCAATTGTCTCGACGATTGGCTTTCCTTTGGTGGGGGGTCCTGCGGGTTCTATGGAAGCAGGAAGACAGGTAGAAGTGGCTAAACGAATTCTGTCCGCTAAAAATATTCCTTATCTTATCGCTGCCCCTTTATTGATTCAAGATATTTATTCTTGGACAAGACAGGGAATCGGTGGTTTACAGAGTGTGGTTCTATACGCTTTACCTGAATTAGATGGAGCAATTGATACGATTCCTCTGGGGGGATTAGTGGGGGAAACTATCTATTTAATCCCCGAAAGATTACAGCGTTTAACTGGACGTTTGCATAGTTGGATTAAGTTACATAAAACCCCTCCGCAAGAACGCAAAATAGCCATCATTCTCTATGGATTTCCCCCGGGTTATGGGGCAGTTGGTACGGCAGCTTTATTAAATGTTCCCCGGAGTTTAGTTAAGTTTTTACAAGCTTTACAAGCGCAGGGTTATAATCTGGGAACGATTCCCGAAGACGGGGAAGAAATTATTCAAAAAGTTAAATTTGCCGATGATGAAAATCTCTCTAAACAAAATCGTTTATCGATAGAAACTTTAGAAAATTGGCTAGGTTATCTGTTAACTTCTCGCATTGAAAAACACTGGAAATCTCTGAAAGATGCGGGGATAAAAACTATTGGCGATCAGTATCATTTAGGGGGTATTGAGTTAGGTAATATCTGGATTGGAGTGCAGCCACCTTTAGGAATTGCTGGGGATCCGATGCGGTTAATGTTTGAAAAAGATTTAACTCCTCACCCTCAGTATGCAGCCTTTTATCAGTGGTTGCAAAAAGATTTTAAGACCGATGCTATCGTTCATTTTGGTATGCACGGAACCGTCGAATGGCTGCCCGGTTCACCCCTAGGAAATACCAGTTATTCTTGGTCAGATATTTTATTAGGAGATTTACCGAATTTATATATTTATGCCGCTAATAATCCCTCGGAATCTATCCTAGCTAAACGTCGCGGTTATGGGGTGTTAATTTCCCATAATGTGCCTCCCTACGGACGAGCGGGATTATATAAAGAATTGATGATTTTGCGAGATTTGATTGCCGAGTTTCGAGAAAATCCTGAGAAAAATTACGCTTTAAGAGATAGTATCCTGCAAAAGATTATTGATACAGGTATCTCTAAAGATTGTCCTTTTCTGGAAGCAGAAAAACAGGGAATAGAATTCACTTTAGAAAATGCCAAATTATTTAGCCGCTATGCACTAACCGATTATTTTGTCAAGGTGTATAATTACCTACAAATCGTCGAACAAAGACTATTTTCTTCGGGTTTACACACCCTAGGCACTGCTCCCAATCAGGAAGAATTAAAAGGTTATCTTGACGCTTATTTTACCGATTTATCTGAGCGAGAATTTCAGCAAATTATCGCTGACGAAGCAACCAATGAAAAGGTTAAAGAAGGCATTACTATTAAAAATTTATTAGGACAAAATAGCGAAGAATTAACTAATCTTTTGCGGGGATTAAATGGGGAATATGTACCACCGGCACCGGGGGGTGATTTACTCCGGGATGGTGCGGGAGTTTTACCCACAGGACGCAATATACACGCTTTGGATCCCTACCGGATGCCTTCCCCCGCAGCCTACACTCGCGGACGAGAAATCGCCAAAAAACTGCTACAACAAAACTTAACCGAAAAAGGAAAATATCCCGAAACTGTAGCAGTTTTACTCTGGGGATTAGATGTGATTAAAACTAAGGGTGAATCCCTGGGTATTCTCTTAGAATTAGTCGGTGCGGAACCAGTGAAAGAGGGGACAGGAAGAATTGTCAGGTATGAATTAAAACCTCTAGGAGAAATTGGACACCCGCGCATCGATATTTTGGCTAATTTATCGGGAATTTTTCGCGATACTTTTATCAATATTATCGAGTTATTGGATGATTTAATGCAGCGGGCAGCTGAGATAGAAGAATCGGAAAATGATAATTATATCCGTAAGCACTATTTAGCCTTAAAAAGTCAAGGAATTGACAATGCCAGCGCTCGTTTATTTTCCAATCCTGCTGGGGATTTTGGCTCTTTAGTTAATGACCAAGTAGTGGAGGGAAATTGGGACAATGACAACGAATTAGCGAAAACTTGGGAAAAGCGTAATGTTTTTAGTTATGGTCGTCAAGATAAGGGACAAGCGCGGCCAGAAGTGCTACAACAGTTATTAAAAACCAGTGAAAGTATTATCCAAGAAATTGACTCGGTAGAATACGGTTTAACCGATATTCAGGAATACTACGGCAATACAGGAGGATTAAAATTAGCCGCAGAAAAACAAAGCGGTAAACGGGTGATGACGAGTTTTGTCGAGAGTTTTTCCAATGATACAACTCCCCGCAAATTAGAGGAGGTTTTGCGCTTAGAATACCGCAGTAAATTACTCAATCCTAAATGGGCCAATGCCATGGTTAATCAAGGTTCCGGTGGGGCCTACGAAATCTCCCAAAGAATGACCGCTTTAATTGGTTGGGGCGGTACGGCTAATTTTAGTGACGATTGGGTGTATGATCAGGCAGCCGATACCTACGCTTTTGATACAGAAATGGCGGAAAAATTGCGTCAAGCTAATCCCGAAGCTTTCCGTAATATTGTCGGTAGAATGTTAGAAGCACAGGGTCGCGGTTTTTGGCAAGCAGACCCCGACAAATTAGAGAAATTACAGGAATTATATCAATTGACCGATGAAAAATTAGAAGGGGTTACTTAGGTTTTTTAGGCTGCATCTCATTTTTGTCAATCTACCAAGTTGGGATTTTTACGGGGACACTCTCGGCTAAAATCGGTCATTACTTCCGATTTTACCACTCAATCCAAGCCTTTGGGGGGTTCTACCCCCCAAACCCCCCGTTGGGGGCGTGGCGCCGCCCCCAAACCCCCCGCGCATTAGTTTTTCGGTGGGATGCTTACACGCAGCCGCTGACCCATCTGTAATAATTTAAGAGTCACTGATAATTGCTGATTGTCGGTATTTCTGCAAATGTGAGATGCACCCGGGTTTTCATCGCAACAGGGAATCCTGATGATAATCTGATTTTCCTCCTGTTTTACTCAGCAGACGGATATTTTCAATCAGGATTGATTTTTCTAACGCTTTAGCCATATCGTATAAAGTCAAGGCTGCCACAGATACCGCCGTTAAAGCCTCCATTTCTACACCGGTTTCCGATTTTGTCACCACTTCTGCCCGAATTTCGTAGCCGGGTAACTCTGCTTTCGGGATAATCTGAACATTGATTTTTTGCAGGGGTAAGGGATGGCAAAGGGGAATTAAGGAGGAAGTTTGTTTGGCCGCCATAATTCCCGCTAGTCTGGCCGTCCCTAAAACGTCACCTTTAGGCGCATTTCCCTGTTCTATGGCTTCAAAAGTCGTTTTTAGCATTCTCACTTGTCCTAGGGCGATAGCAGTGCGTTTAGTGGGCATTTTCTCCGATACATCCACCATCTGGGCCTCGCCTTGGCTGTCGAGATGACATAATTTTTCTTTACCCTCTTGCGTCATTGAATGAACCTGTGCTATAGTAGTTTACTGTTGAGAAAAACAAGGGCTTGTAGCTTAGTGGATTAGAGCGTGTGGCTACGGACCACAAGGTCGGGAGTTCGAGTCTCTCCAAGCCCGTTA